>JBDKGH010000042.1:0-16924 GCA_039798265.1 Bacteroidota bacterium
GCTAAGAAAGCTGCTAAAAAATCAGCTGCTCCTAAGAAAGCCGCTAAAAAAGCTGCTGCTCCTAAGAAAGCCGCTAAAAAAGCTGCTCCTAAGAAAGCTGCTAAAAAATCTGCTCCTAAGAAAGCCGCTACTCCATCAAACGGTGGTAACGCTTAATCTTAAAGCGAACAACATAAAAAGTCCCGTGGTTCTCCACGGGACTTTTTTTTTACCCTAAAAGTCGTTGTTTAGACCTTGCACTATATTTCCCTGTCTTATTTCACCTTCTTCAACTGAATCAAAATAGGAAGGTGATCACTGTAGCCACCTTTATAAGAATCGCCTGCATACGATCGACTTGGGCGCAACTTACCTTCGTTGTCTTTAAAGAAAAGATAATCCAATCGAACAATACTGGCCTGCTCCGGCGATGCTGTCCATCCCTTCGATCCAGTAACTACACTCTTGGTTGCAATAAACTGATCGAGCGGTCCCCATTCTCCTTTGTACCAATGTGAGCCTTCGTTTCGCTGTTGATCATCGAGCATGTAATCAAATAAAAAAGAATCGCTGCCCCCCGCTCCTAACACACCAGCGATACTTTTATCCATAGGATAATCATTGAAATCACCCATGCAAAGTATTTTGGCCTCCTTTTCTACTGATTGAATGGAGTCAATTTTTGAACGCAATAAAGCAGCGGCCTTCATCCTGCTCGGCTCTGACTCCGCTTGGCCTCCGCTTCGAGAGGGCCAGTGATTGACAAAAAAGTGCAATTCTTCGCCCTCCGCTTTGGCCACTACATATAATATGTCTCTCGTGCGATCATTCTCGGGCAACTCCAATTCAAATCGACGCGAACGAATGACTGACATCTTTTTGGCATCATAGATAAAGGCCACATCAATACCTCGCTCATCCGGACTATCGAAGTGAACAATCTGCAAATCCTTACCTGACAACCGTTGTTGATGCACGAGGTCCAATACAACTTGTTTATTTTCTACCTCACATAAACCAGCAGCATCAATTCCACCCGCGGCCATTTCAGAAAACACTTGCGCCAATCGATCAAGCTTTTCGGTGTAGTGCGCACTGTTCCATTTGAGCTTTCCTTCTGGAGTAAAATCTTCGTCGTTGATTTGTGGATCGTTAATGGTGTCGAATAAATTTTCTACATTATAAAAACCAATTTTCAACTCAGCAGCCTGCTGCTCATTTTTCTGATTCACCTTGCATCCGACTGAAAGGAGAGATATGAAAAGCGCCGCAGATATTGTTTTCTTCATCATATGTCTATATTTTTTTGGCAAAGCTAGCCCAAAAAATGAGTTTTGAATGAAACCCTCAAAAGCCCTTTCCCGTATCAAGCCACTATGAACGCAAAGGCCATTATATTATTGGTAATAGTAGCGCTATGCTCATTTACCATCGAAGCAATCGCTCAACAACCCACGCTATACTTAGACAAGGGTTTACAACGCACCAAACAAGAAATGAGTGTTTATGAAATACCACTCACTGCCGGCCAGGAAAATGTTTGGGTCGCTGAAGTAAAAATCGACGATAAAATCAAAATGTCTGGCGAATACATCGCTTACGAAAACACCTTCATCGAAAACGGCTTATTTACTTTTTACTTCGATAACGGAGTAGTAGAAAGCACAGGCTTCTACGAAAGAGGCGCGCGCATTGGCACTTGGAAGCGATACGATGAAGCAGGAAATGCAAAAGCTGATCGATTCTATACCCTCGAAGGTGCCCACAATGTGCGTGTTGCATTGGGTATCGATCAAGTAGTGGTTTCAAAATAAATCAACACGCCTTACTTTTGGGCTCTGATGAAAACAGAGCCCACTTATATTTTGCAAAAGGTTATACTATATATAATAGGTATAACCTTTTTTGTTTCTTGCAAACCCAAAACGGCTAATGACCAACGTACTGTTTTCTACTATAACGAAAGCAATGGTATCACTAGCCTTGATCCCGCCTTTGCACGTGATCTCGAAATCATGTGGGCCACCAATCAATTGTTTGATGGGTTAGTTGAATTGGACGACAGTCTTCATGTGGTTCCCTGTATTGCTGATTCATGGGAAATTTCCGATGATGGGAAAACATACATTTTCCACCTAAGAGACTCTGTGTTTTTTCACCCTTCTCCACTCTTTGCCGATTCCACCCACCGTAATGTTACAGCGCAAGATTTTGTTTTTAGTTTTCTCCGAATACTCGATCCAAAAGTCGCTTCACCAGGCCAATGGATTTTTTCCAAAGTAGACAATAGCGAAGGAAAAGGTTTCGAAGCGTTGAACGACTCCACTCTCGTAATTCGACTAAAAACATCTTTCCAACCTTTTTTGGGAATGCTCACTACACAATATGCTAATGTTGTTCCCCGAGAAGTAGTAGAACATTATGGTCCCGATTTCCGAGAACATCCTATAGGCACCGGACCGTTTCGTTTTGCATTTTGGTATGAAAATGTCGCCCTCGTATTTCATAAAAACAACTTCTTCTGGCAGCGTGATGAAAAAGGAATTCAACTTCCTTATATAGATGCTGTAAAAATTGATTTTGTAAAAGACATGTCGGTAGAGTACCAAGGATTGCTTCAAGGAAAGTATGATTTTATCAGTGGTATTCATCCTTCCTTCAAAGATGAACTGCTTACCCCGCAAGGCGAATTACAAGATCGTTTCAAGGATAAAATCTATTTTCAAAAAACACCATTCATTAAAACGGATTACCTCGGATTCATGATCGATCCTTCCATGGAGGTAGCTAAAAATTCTCCACTTCTGCAAGCCAATGTGAGAAAAGCACTCAGCCTCGCTATCAATCGCGAAGAGATGATCGAATACTTGCGAAACAATTCTGTTTTTCCAGCCAATGCAGGTTTTGTTCCTCCTGTTTTACTTTCACAAAAAAAGAAAGACGTAGTTCTTTATAACCGTGAAATGGCTTTGAGCCTGTTGAAAGAGGCTGGATTCCCCGAAGGAAAAGGACTTCCCGTAATTACGCTTAGCACCACCGCTGATTATGCCGATCTGATGGAATACATCCAACATGAATGGGAAAAAATTGGCGTAACAGCAAAAATACAAGTGATGCAAGCTGCAGCTTTCCGTGAGGCAGGAGCAAAAGGTCAACTCCAACTTTTCCGCAAAAGCTGGTTAGCCGACTACGCCGATCCAGAAAATTTTCTCAGCATTTTTCATTCCGATAATTTTTGTCCCAATGGCCCGAATTATACACACTTTTCGAATACCCTCTTCGACCAACTCTACAACGAATCTGTTAGTTCCACATCGGACAGTTTGCGCAATGAGAACTATCAGAAAATGGTACAACTGATCGATGAGCAAACCCCTGTTATCCCTCTCTATTACGATCAAGTATCGCACTTCATAAGTAAGCGCATCGAGCAGTTCCCAACTAATTCTGTCAATATGCTTGATCTTAGAAAAGTGACTGTTCGAGCACGTGCCCACTAATTCTCTCCTTTTTTCTCCTTAGTTTAGCGCCACCAATTTCCAGAACAGTGCTCAAAATCGACATGCATACCCATATAATGCCGGACTATTTGCCGGATTGGACCAAAAAATTTGGCTATGGGAATTTTATTCATCTCGATCACCATCGCCCTGGTTTCGCACGAATGATGCAAGGCGAAAAATTCTTTCGCGAAATTGAATCAAATTGCTGGGACCCCATTTTGCGCATCGATGATTACGCACAATTTGGAACGCAAGTTCAAGTAGTTTGCACCATTCCTGTACTTTTCGCCTATTGGGCAAAACCCGCTGACGGACTAGAAGTATCGCGTTTTCTGAATGATCACATTGCGGAGATTGCAAAAAAACACCCCAAGCATTATGTTGCTCTCGGCACCTTGCCTATGCAAGATATTGAATTGGCTGTTCAAGAATTAGAGCGCTGTAAAACGCTTGGTATTCGAGGCATTCAAATTGGATCGAACATCAACGGAAAGAATCTGAGTGAACCCTATTTCTACTCTTTGTGGGAAGCTTGCGAACGACTTGATATGTGCGTGCTCGTGCACCCCTGGGAAATGATGGGCGAAGATCAAATGAAAAAATACTGGCTCCCTTGGCTAGTGGGCATGCCAGCGGAAACTACACGAGCCATTTGCTCCCTCATCTTTGGTGGTATTCTCGATAAATACCCCAAAGTACGTTTCAACTTTGCTCATGCCGGTGGTTCGTTTATTCCTACGATCGGACGTATTGAACATGGCTTCAATTGTCGCCCGGATTTAGTGGCCATCGACAACCCCAACAATCCCCGTTCTTATATGGGGCGTTTTTGGGTAGATAGCGCCACACACGATCCTGAGTTACTACATTATGTGCTCAAGCATCAAGGATCAAAACGCGTTTCTCTTGGCACTGATTATCCTTTTCCATTGGGTGATCTAGAAATTGGTAAATTCATTACTGAAATGGGACTCGAAGAAGAAACCGTCAAAGACATTTTTTATCGCTCGGCACTCGAGTGGTTAGGAATGAATGAATCAGATTTTTCATAATCTTCATCATAAAAAAAGTCGCTGTAAAAGCGACTTTTTTGTTTTGGTCTCTACCAAGTAAATCTGGACTTATAAACTTTTGTATTTCCTTTAAAATCGATCAGAGTCAATTCAAATTCGTGGCTCCCTCTTGTCATACGTGTTTTGTCGTAATAACAAGTTAACCGACCACTTTTTCCATCCAATTCCATAAGAACCCATTTACCGTCAATCTTCGGAATAATCTGATCGATGCCACTCAACCAATCACTCACTTTGAATGAAAAAGAAGAGGCTCCAGGCATCGATGCTTTAAATGTTGTGGGCGTAATGGAGGGCGCCACGGTGTCTATTTTCAAATTGAAATAGCCGAGATAAGAAGGTTCTGCGCAAATCCAACCGTCCTTATGGCTGCCTCCTTCGCTGGAGGTTTTATCTTTATCGGGATCATAACGCACCACCACAGCTTTATCGCGGTATTTCGCTGGAACTTTATCAGCCTTGAGGCAAAGGGTGTACTTGTTGTGCACCGGCTCATAAGGAGAAGCCACTAATATTGTGTTGATCAATCCGCCTTCCATTTTACCTTTTTCTTGATAGGCAAATCCAAGATCCTCATAAAGCGTATATGCAGGGATGGAAATCTTCAATCGATCATCGGCAAATTCATTGTCTTTTTCCCAATCGAAGTGAGCCATGACACTTTTCGCAGGCGGCAACTTCCCTTTTTTCGGTGTGCCTTTTACTTTAAACTTCACCATTGATTTGTTGCCATTGATATCTTCGACCCTATAAATAAGATCGTGCTCTTGATCATCTTTGAAAGTGACAATACCGTCGTTGACGAGATTATCATAGATATCCAGAGGATTTCCAGGAAGTCGATATGAGCCGTGCAGCTGGCTGCGATCCTTTTTGAAACGCTCATAAATGGTGTGCGCATTCATCGCTCTATTGGTCGTAAAATCCAGTCGATTCATTCGCTGTCCATATACTTGAAGTCCATCAACAAACAACTCTATTCGGTAGATACCGCAGCGGTTGGCATTTCCGTTGAGCATATCACTCGTATGTATGGCAAAACCCACATCGCCATAAATAACAGGTGCTGCTGTGGTTTTGATTCCCATATTTGCCCCGCTTCCTACGGCAGGATAACTAACGGGTAGTTGAGCACCATTGATCCAAGTAGAATCGCTCATGGGTACTACCCAAATGCTATTAATAGAAGGGGCAATATTATCCTTGACATCAAACCCAAAGAGCAAAGGATTCAATGTTTTTTCGGTTACCGTTTCACGAATTTCGAAATGAAGGTGCGGCCCACCGCTGCCTCCTGTATTTCCCGAAAGAGCTACCACTTCGCCCTTAGTTACAGGTAGATCCTGAGGACCAGGGAATACATCCACGGCAAACAACTCTTGTTTGTATTGTTCCTTTTTAAGGTATTCATCAATTTTGGCCGAGTACCGTTGTAAGTGCCCGTACACGGTGGTGAAGCCATTAGGGTGAGTGATGTACAGAGCATAACCGTAGCCCACGCCAGAAACTTTGATCCGGCTCACGTAGCCTTCTCCGGCGGCATATACTTTTAATCCTTCTTGCTGATTGGTTTTTATATCGATGCCCGCATGGAAGTGATTGGTACGAAGCTCCCCAAAATTTCCACTGAGGTTGATGGGGATATCGAGTGGATTTCTGAAAAAATCCTTTGGATAGTCATCCATCTTGAGGGTATCCATGGCCAAATTGACCTTTTGACCTTCAGTAGGCTCGGGGTTTGGAGAGTTAGAAGAAAGAAGGGCGCCCAGGGTGGCCACTGTGCCGAAAGGCAACAACAGTAGGGCAACGCGCGCTTTTTTGGGCAACGCTTTGAGCGAATCGATTAGGTAATTGAGTTTCATAGCAAGAACATTACGAATATCCAATAGTGAGGCCTAAGCCCCGTGGTGAATAACTTGTTTCTATTAACATTTTGACTATGAAAAACAGGCGTAGCAAAAATGCCCTTAGTTTCTTACATTTGGCCTGCAAACCTGAGTTTTTAAACACAGGAGTAATTCCATGGATCAGAAAGAAATACTTATACGCATAGAAGAAAAAATCGCTCGCTTAGGAGAAAGCAAACGCGATTTGGAGATGCAATTGACTCGAGTAAAAGAGGAGATGGCCTCGCTTTACAAGATCAACAAGGAACTTCTTGCCCAAGTGGAAGAGCTCACTGATAAAAACAAGGAGCTTGAAAACAGCCATTCGTTGCAGCCTGTAGCACAGGAAGATTTTCGTGTAGCTACCAGACAGAGAATCAACGAATTGGTGAAAGAAATAGATGAATGCATCGCATTGCTCAATAAATAACAACCCGATCAGATGAGTGAAGTTTCTATTAAAGTAGAGATCGCAGGGCGCACTTACCCGCTCACCGTTAGCAGCCAAGAAGAAGCTGTGATCCGTCAATCTGAACAGTTGATCCAAGAGAGCATTAGCGTATTCCAGCAAAATTACGCCGTTAAGGATAAACAAGACCTTCTCGCTATGGCTGCCCTGCAGCTTACATCGCGCAAGCAAGCCGAGCAAGAACCCAAGGTCATTGAAAAAATTGTAGATCGTGTAGTAGAAGTACCGGTAGAAGTGCCAGTAGAAGTTGTTACCGATTTGTCCAACGAATTGCTGGAACTGGAAGCTAAGCTAGACGAGTTACTAGCTTAAGCCCTCATTCTTTCTTTTTCTTTAGCTCATTCTCTGACCTTCGGCAATTGGCCGCCGATGAATAACGCTTTGTGCCTTTGCATCAAAGCATTTGTTTAATGTAAAATACAATACAGTACAATGGAATCAATGTCCTTAGTAATTGCTGTAGTGGTTGGAGTTGCAGCAGGCGGTGGTATCGCCTGGTTCTTACTCAACAATGTGTTGAATAAGAAAAAAGAAAGCATTCTGGCCGAAGCAGTAAAAGAAGGAGAAACCTTGAAGGAGAAAAAAATTCTTCAAGCAAAAGAGAAATTTCTCGACCTTAAAAGTCAACACGAACGCGAAGTACAAGATCGCAACAACAAACTCAAGCAAAAGGAAGACGCCGTTAAAAACAAAGAGCGTGAACTTTCGCAACAAGTAGAAAACAACAAGCGCAAGGAAAAGGATCTTGAGGGACAAAAAGAAAACCTCAATAAACTGACCGAGATCAATCAGAAAAAATCGCAAGATCTCGACAAGTCGAATCAAAAAGCGGTAAGCCTACTTCAAGAATTGGCTGGTATGTCAGCTGAGCAAGCAAAAGCTCAATTGATGGAACAGTTGAAAGAAGAAGCTCGAAACGCCGCTGCTGGTCAAATTCAAAGCATCGTTGATGAGGCAAAATTGAAAGCCAATCAAGAAGCGAAGAAAATTGTTATTCAAACCATTCAGCGCACAGCCGTTGAACATGCCGTAGAAAACAGCGTTTCGGTATTCAATATCGAAAACGACGAAATCAAAGGCCGTATCATTGGTCGTGAAGGTCGTAACATCCGCGCCCTTGAAGCAGCTACAGGTGTAGAAATCATTGTAGATGACACTCCTGAAGCGATCGTTCTTTCTTGCTTCGATCCTGTGCGTCGTGAAATTGCCCGTCTGTCTTTACACCAATTGGTGACCGATGGACGTATTCACCCTGCTCGTATTGAAGAAGTAGTAGCCAAGGTGCGTAAAAACATCGAAGAAGAAATTGTTGAAGTAGGTAAACGCACCTGTATCGAATTGGGTGTTCATGGTCTTCACAGCGAATTGATTCGTATGGTGGGTCGCATGAAGTACCGTTCTTCTTACGGTCAAAACTTGCTACAACACTCGCGCGAAGTAGCGAATCTCTGCGCCACTATGGCCAGCGAATTGGGATTAAATACCAAAGCCGCCAAACGCGCCGGACTTTTGCACGATATCGGAAAAGTGCCCGATGATGAAAGTGAATTACCACACGCAGTATTGGGTATGAAACTCGCCGAGAAATATGGCGAAAAACCAGACGTGTGCAACGCTATCGGTGCTCACCATGATGAGGTGGAAATGAAAACCCTCCTCGCTCCGATCATTCAAGTGTGTGACGCCATCAGTGGTGCCCGCCCTGGTGCACGACGTGAAGTGGTGGAAGCGTATATTCAACGCTTACGCGATCTCGAAAACCTTGCCTTGGAATATCCTGGTGTTTCTAAATCATTCGCTATTCAAGCGGGTCGCGAATTGCGCGTAATGGTGGAAGCCGATCGCGTAACCGACGAACAAGCCGATGCACTTGCTGTAACGCTTGCAAGCCGCATTGAAACCGAAATGACTTATCCTGGACAAGTGCGTGTAACCGTTATTCGCGAGAAACGCGCTGTAGGTGTTGCTCGATAAAATAGAAAAGCAACCCATGATCTGAATTTTGTTTTGATCAAAATATAAAAAGCCGATTGAGAATACTCAATCGGCTTTTTTTCTGTAGGTATTAAATGCTTGTTATTCGTATTTCCACGTAAAGCTAACCTCCATTCGCAGACTTCCATCTGCATTTGTAAGCACTGCTTTGGGCTTATTTTGATAATCGAGCGGATAAATCGTAAAGTAACCCACGTTGTCATCATCACTGATTCCATCTTTATCAAACACCTCGATGAGCATGCGCTCGGTATAGGTTTTTACCTCTAATGGCAAGGATTGAAAAAAACTAATTGCCATATCAGGGTCACATTCTTCACGCACCTCACTGGTATAAATGGGACGATCATATTGTTTGATGCGCACATATAAATCCGCCCCACCCGCCATGGGTGCCCACGAATCCCACTTCTCTCCATCTTTACCATATCGCGGAAATGATTTTACATCAATCGCCATAATAGTCATGCCTACTAATTTTTTTTGCTTGAATACACCTTTGCCTTCTGCTGTATTCTCAGCCCCTTTCTTGCTTTTGCATGCTCCCAAGCTCAGTGCCAACAGGAGCAAAATGATTATTCGATTGTTCATAGAGTGCATTTCAACTGAAGAACGAAGTTATGAAGCCTTTCGGTATTTCGGCTATCAGTTTTAACACCTATTAGTTATCAAAGCAACCGAAACAAAGCTCAAATTCAGCTTTAATGAATAATCTTCGCTAAAAATTTTTCACTCCGTGAGTAAATCGCAAATGATCAGTGGCCTTTCCTGGAATACCCTCACCGTGGTTATTCAAGTGGTGGTGCAACTGATCTATACGGCTCTTATTGCTCGAATGATTGCCCCGCAGAGCTTTGCGCTGATGGGGATTGTTTTGAGCTTGATCGGATTTGCTGAAATCTTCTCACAAGTAGGCATCGGCCCTGCGCTCATTCAGCGCAAAGAAGTGCAACAGTCGCACATCAGTGGTGCTTTTTGGACCTCTGTTTTCCTAGGACTGGCCTTCACCCTCGGTTTTATCATCAGCGCGCCAGCCATTGCTAAGGCCTACGGTATTCCCGAGTTGAAACTCATTATCCAAGTGGTATGCACTAGCTTTACCATTTCCGCTTTGGCTGTTGTTCCTCGCAGTTTGATGATGAAGGAAATGCGGTTTAAAAATTTCTTTTTCGCCAGCATGGTGAGCATTATCGGAGGTAATCTGGTTGTTGGTCTTACACTGGCTTATTTGAAATTCGATGTATGGGCCTATGTGTGGGCGCTTTTCGCACAAAACACCCTCATGACTCTGGCCTTTTGGTACTACCATCCTATATCTATTCGTGGTGGTTGGAAATGGAGCGCGATTAAAGAACTGTTTCGATACGGTAGCGGAAGCACTTTATTCAACTCGCTTAATTACGCTGCCACCAAAATGGACGTTACCTTAGTACCACTGTTTATGCAACGCAGTATCGGTATGCCGCAGGCAGAACAGTTGCGACTTTCGGGAATGTATGAACGCAGCGCCTATGTGATTTCTCTCCCCATTACCATCATTGCCAAACTTTCTGACAGTGTGCTTTTCAGCGGCATGGCCAAAATGCAAGATGATCAAGCAAGCCTCAAACGAACCGTTCTTGTTGGCACTCACATAATGGCGGTACTCATCATTCCTGCCACTGCCTGGGTAATGGTCTTTGCTCCTGAACTCATTCAATTATACCTAGGCCCCAATTATGCCGATGCTGCTCCCATACTTCAAGTCCTTTTTGCCGCAGTCATTTTCCGAACGCTCTCCAGACTTGCCGATGCTTTGCTTCGTGCATCCGACGCCGTTTTCATTGGCAGTTGGATAAAAGCAATTTATCTCGTGCTCATGGCGGTCGGTATTTTTTTAAGCATTCCCTTCGGACTGGTGGCTATTGCTTGGAGCATATCTGCAACTACCCTCATTCATTACATCATGGGGCTTTACCTCTGTCGAAAATTGATTCATGTTAAACTCAGCGAACAAATTGCTGCATTGAGTAATGGTGTTCTCTTAGGCTTCCTCATGGCCTTGGTTAGTATAACTACAGCATGGATTTCTAGAGTACTCTGCCTTCCATCCTTGGCGATCTTGATCATTGGTTTGACGAGTGGACTTTTCTTCGCTGGTGCATTCATCTGGATTCGCCCGCAATTTTTAGGAAAAAAAGAAGAATCCTTGTTATTGGTTTTACCTCTGAAATTGAGAAACCTGCGATTCATACAACGATTGATTCAGAAATTATAAAACGGCACAATTTTTTAATGCTTTCTTACATTTACAGCCGTATGAGAATAGTGTTGCTCGCCCTTTCATTGTTATTTAGTTCACTCTCTTCAACTGCACAAGTGAAGGTTACCATCTTTGGTGCCGACAGCTTGCCCTTTCTATTTGCAATAGATCAAAATGCCATCAATCAAGTCGCCTGCACTGAAATAACAGTCCCCTTTCAAACAATCGGCAAACACATACTACAGGCTACTCTTCCCGGCAATATTGTGCTTCAGCAAAACATTACCTGGAAATCTCCCGGTACCTATGTTTACGAAATCAAAGAAGTAAAAGGAGCACTTAAAATTGCCCTGAACTCCGAATCACTTTTGACGGCTGTGTCATCCCCCTCTCCTCTTCCAGCTCCGGTGCCCGTGGTTCTCGATAGTGTGCCTACTCCAACTCCTCCAGTTTATAGCGGTGTCATCGGTTGCCCTGCGCCGCTCAGCGATGCCGTTTTCGATGAATTGGTGAAAACATCTCATGCTCAAAGTTTCGAATCTCGCCGCACGACTTGGTGGATCACTCAACTCTCCAGTCAATGCTTAAAGGTCGGTCAACTCATAGCAGTTTTAAGCGATGTTGAATTAGAAGAAAACAGATTACAGCTTTTAGAAAATCTGGTGGGGAATATTTATGATCGAGATCATCTCATCAATCTTATTCCCTTGTTTTTGCTCGAAAAAAACAAGCTCAAGGCCCAAGCGATGATTTCGCGTTAAGCTTTGTAAAATGCTTTGCCTTTGTCCCTTTCGTTGTACCTTCGCGCGCGAACCATATACAAACGCGTAGCATGAAAAAAGTACACAATTTCAGTGCAGGTCCGAGCATATTGCCTCAGTCAGTCATTGATCAAGCTTCACAAGCCGTTAAAGAATTCGATGGCATGGGGCTTTCGCTTATCGAAATTTCTCACCGCAGCAAAAACTTCGAAGCGGTTATCGCCGAAGCACGCCAATTGGTGAAAGATATTTTGAATCTGCCTTCACGCTATGAGGTACTCTTTTTACAAGGTGGAGCTACGCTGGCCTTTTACACCGTTCCTATGAACTTGCTTCGCGATGGAGGAAAAGCTGCTTATGCCAATACGGGTGTATGGGCAACAGGCGCTATCAAAGATGCCAAGTTAGTAGGCAACATTGATGTGGTAGCTGACTCGTCAGATAAAAACCACAGCTACATTCCCGACTTTGAAGTGGGCAATGAATATGACTATCTCCACATCACTTCTAACAATACCATCTACGGAACACAATACCAAAGCTTCCCTAAATCAGGCTCGCCATTGGTTTGTGATATGAGCTCTGATATTTTTTCTAAAAAATTCAATGCAGAAGACTTTGCCTTGATTTATGCTGGCGCTCAAAAAAACATGGGACCTGCAGGAGCCGTAATGTACATTATTGACACCGATCACCTGGGCAAATCAGGACGTAAACTACCTGCTTACCTCGATTTGAAAAATCATATTGACAAAGACAGTATGTCTAATACGCCTTCTGTTTTTGCTGTTTACACTAGCATGCTTACGCTTCGTTGGATAAAAGAAAATGGCGGTCTCGAAGGTATGGAAGTGCGTAACCGTGCCAAGCGCGATTTGTTCTATACCGAACTTGACCGCAACGGTTTATTCAAAGGCCATAGTGTAGATCGCGATCGCAGCTGGATGAATGCCACCTTCACACTAACCAACGAAGCACTCGCTGCAGACTTCGATAAAATGTGGAAAGAAGCAGGCATCAGTGGTATTGCCGGTCACCGCAGCGTTGGTGGATACCGCGCATCGATGTACAATGCTCTACCGATAGAAAGTGTACAAGTATTGGTAGATGTAATGAAAGAATTCGAACGTACAAAAGGATAATTCCCTCATGAAAATACTAGCTAACGACGGCATTGACGCTGTAGGTAAACAACAACTAGAAGCAGCGGGTTTCACCGTTATAACAGAAAAAGTAGCTCAAGAGCAATTAGCAGCTACGCTTCATCAAGAAAATTATATAGGCCTTCTCGTTCGAAGCGCCACTACTGCGCGTGCTGAGCTCATCGATGCTTGTCCTAATCTCAAGTTCATCGGACGCGGAGGTGTAGGCATAGATAACATTGATGCTGAGTATGCACGTTCGAAAGGAGTTGTGGTATTCAACACACCTGCGAGCAGTAGCCAAAGTGTAGCCGAATTGGTTATGTCTTTAATGTTTGCTACTGTGCGTGGCGTTTATGACGCAGGTGGAAATATGCCGGCTAATGGCGCTACCCAATTCGAAGCGTTAAAAAAGAAATACGGGAAAGGAACAGAACTACGTGGGAAAACACTTGGCATTATCGGCTTCGGTCGCATTGGTCAATCCCTTGCATCCTACGCCTTAGGATGTGGAATGAAAGTAGTTGCTGTTGATCGTAACGACAGCATACCTCCAGTAAAACTAACCATCGAAGGTTACGGTGAAATAAACGTCAACATTCCATGCGTTCCGATGAGCGATGTGCTGGGTCAATCTGATTTTATTTCATTGCACGTTCCAAAACAACCGAATGGTTCAGCTGTTATTGGTGCCGATGAAATGGCTCAATTGAAGAAAGGCGTAGTATTAATCAATACCAGCCGCGGAGGTGTTATTGAAGAAAAATCGCTGATCGAATACCTCGACAATGGTCATATCGGCGCTGCGTGCCTCGATGTTTTTGTAGGAGAACCCAAACCAGACGCAGCACTTTTAGCGCATCCAAAAGTCATTGCTACCCCACATATTGGCGCTGCTACTTTAGAAGCCCAAGAGCGCATTGGTTTGGAGATCGCCGAAAAGGTGAAAGAGATCATGACCGCCAAAGTGTAACAAGCGAATGACTATCGTACGCCCCTTTGCAGCCATTCGACCTGCTCGAGATAAAGCCCATCTTGTGGCGAGTAGGTCTTATGTCAGCTACACCAAAAAAGATTTGCGTGATAAGCTAATCGGCAATCCGTATTCTTTTTTGCACATCATTCATCCCGATATGGGATCGAAAAAGCTGCATAAAGCGCAGGGAGAAGAACGCCTTCATTTGGTTCGTTCCAAGTTTGAGGAGTTTTGTGCGGATGGTATTTTAGAAAAAGAAAACAAGCCTCTTTTTTACATCTACCGACAAATAAAAAACGGTCATCCCTTTACCGGTCTCATCGCCGCAGTATCTGTGGATGATTACAAAAACGGTAAGATTAAAATACATGAGCAAACGCTTTCGAAAAGACAATCCACCTTTACACAATACCTCGAAGTAACGGGAATCAATGCCGAGCCTGTGCTGCTTATGGCTCAGCATAGTAAAGAGATAGAAGAAATTTACAGTCACTATCTCGATTACAGGCCCGAATACGATTTTACCACGACCAATCGCGATCGCCATCAACTGTGGATGGTAGACCGCGATGAAGATATAACAGCTATACAAGCGGCATATGAAAAAATGCCGGCGTTGTACATTGCAGATGGTCATCACCGCAGTGCGAGTAGCGCTGCTTTGCGCGACAACCTTCTCAGCCGTGGTACTTTAGCGGAGGATCATCCTTCGCATCTATTTCTTGCTTATATTCTTGATGAAACGACCGTGCGAATCTATGAGTTCAATCGGTTGGTCAAAGATCTGAATGGTTTAAGTACCGATGAATTTCTTACCCAACTCGGTCACCATTTTTACATCAATGAATCGCCCGCCGAGTATAAGCCAAGTCGAAAAGGAGAATTCGGCTTGTACCTCGACAAGCAGTGGTATTGCCTTACTATAAAACATTCGGTAGATCAGTTGGATGCCCAAGTATTATCGGATATCGTTTTAGGTCCTATTTTAAACATTACCGACTTGCGCAAAGACAAGCGCATCAGTTTTATGGAAGGACCTCGTGGAGTTGAAGCGTTGCGTAAAGAAGTCGATAGCAAACGTGCAGCAGCCGCTTTCACCCTCTTTCCTGTTTCCATTGATGAGTTAAAGAACATTGCTGATCAGCAACACACCATGCCTCCAAAAAGCACTTGGGTAGAACCAAAGCTTCGCAGCGGCCTGGTCGTTTACGAATTGAGCTAAACCTTTTCCCCACTATTCCCTTCCCATTCGGACACTTCAAAACAGGTGTTGACGTGATTTTTATTACCTCTAAACGCACTTTTTACACGACAGTTTTTAAGGAAAAATAAAACCCAAACAAAGCCATAAAAGCCTATTTTTACTAAATAAACTAACAATCAAAAGAAAATAAACCTCATCTTTTACACGTCAGTTTTTAACCAAAGTCGATTTGAAAAAGAAAACCCCATGTATCAATATTTGTCCACCGAATGAGTTAGCTCACTTGGTAGGCGAGTAGAATGTATAAATTCGATCAATGAAAACAATCGGTCAAAAGATTCTCGACATAAAAGAACAACTTCCACCTCATGTAAGTTTGGTGGCCGTGTCGAAGTTTCAGCCTAATCAGTCCATTGAAGAAGCCTATGAAAGTGGACAGCGACTTTTCGGAGAAAACTACGTTCAGGAGCTGTGTGAGAAGGCCGAGCAATTACCTCTCGATATTCAATGGCATTTCATCGGTCACTTACAGAGTAATAAAGTAAAATACATCGCTCCGTTTGTTTCTATGATTCATTCGGTGGATAGTAAAAAACTTCTTCAAGAAATAGAAAAACAAGCTGCTAAGCATTCGCGCGTAATAGATGTCCTTCTTCAAGTGCATGTAGCGCAGGAAGAAACGAAATCAGGATTATCAGATGCAGAATTGGACGAGTTGCTCGACGAATTAAAGACCCTTTCCTTTCCTCACATTCGTTTTTGCGGAATCATGGGCATGGCTAGTTTTTCAAATGATCAAGACCTTTTGGAGCGAGAATTCAATCAGATTCATGCTCTTTTTCAAAAAGCAAAACAAACTACCTTCTCACAGATTGAATCCTTCCAACAGATATCAATGGGAATGAGCGGTGATTGGCCGCTCGCTGTCAAATGCGGCAGCACGCTGATACGTGTAGGCAGCTCCCTTTTTGGAGAAAGAAAAAAATGAAAACCTCCTCTTCACTACTATAAAATTAAATCAACTCAAGCTATGAAAACTGTTCAACATCTCTTCTTAACTGCTGCTTTGGCCATGAGTTCTCTTTTTGCCCAAGCGCAAGAATCAACCTCGACCAGCACACCCGCTCCGGTAGAAAAACCCGTAGTGGAAATGAAAAAAAATTACATCAAAATAGACTTGATCAGCCCGATCATTCGCAACATGAAACTTTCTTACGAAAGAGCTTTACCTGGAAATAAGAGTATCAGCCTTGTAGGATCTTACAGCGACAATTTGTACACGGGAGATAATAACGAATACCTCACCCGTTTTTCAGTGCAACCAGAATTTCGCATATACTATAGCGCAAAGGCAAACGGCCCAGAGCATGGATACATTGGTATGTGTATGCGTTATCAAAACATGAATTTAGAAACGTCTAACTCCGTTTACAATTACCTTACTAATGAGACAACGGTGACAACAACCAGTAAAAGTTTAGAAACCGCAGGTGCTGGATTTACAGTTGGTTATCAAGAAATGCTCAGTTCAAAAAAGAACATTGGACTTGATATGTATTTCGGATTCATTTGGAACACCGGTTCAAAATATGCGCGTGACAGTACCGGCGTTTTGAGAGACGAAAATCAAAACTTCAAACCGTACGTGGGTTACTTCATTCATGGTGGATTTGCGATCACATTAGGTCTGTAAT
>JBDKGH010000043.1:0-7662 GCA_039798265.1 Bacteroidota bacterium
ATGCGATCGGCACCGAAGGAAATGCCCACGCCTGATACGTTGGGCAAACCAAAAATGCCCGTAAGGTCATCATATCGTCCGCCACCGCATATGCTGCCCATCTGAACTCCGTTAGCCTTTACCTCAAAGATGGCTCCGGTATAATAGTTCAACCCGCGCGCGAGTGTGACGTCAAATTCTAATTCGGCTTTTTCCAAGCCAAGCATATCTACATATTGAAAGATAAACCGCAGTTCTTCGATTCCTTTTTTACCGATTTCTGAGTTGTTCAATACGGCTTCCATTCGGGTCAACTTCTCGGCATTGGTTCCTGTCCATGAAAGGAAAGAACCAATATTAGTGATAGCCGCATCGCTAAATCCACGCTCCCGCAATTCCTTTTCTACGCCCTCTACTCCTATTTTATCGAGCTTGTCGATGGCAATGGTCATCTCCATCATCCGATCTGCTACGCCGCTTACTTCCGCAAGTCCGCTTAAGATTTTTCGGTTGTTGATTTTGATGGTGAATGAAGGCAAGCCTAATTCGGATAACACACCATCAAACAGTTGGATGAGCTCCACTTCGTTGATGAGACTGTCGCTGCCCACTACATCGGCGTCGCATTGGTAAAACTCGCGGTAACGGCCTTTTTGCGGACGATCGGCACGCCATACTGGCTGTATCTGATAGCGCTTAAACGGAAATGCGATTTCGTTTTTATTCATCACCACAAATCGCGCAAATGGCACGGTGAGGTCATAACGCAATGCACGGTCGCACAGTTGAAAGGCCAACTTGCGGGTGTCCTTGGCATCTATCAACGACTGATCTACGTCTTTGAAAAAATCGCCGTTATTCAGTACTTTAAAAATGAGCTGATCGCCTTCATCGCCATATTTTCCCGTAAGGGTAGAAAGGTTTTCCATCGATGGTGTTTCCAAAGGCTGATAGCCGAATCGCTCGAAATGGCGGCGAATTACACTAAAAATGTAATTGCGTTTAACCATGACTTTCGGAGCGAAGTCGCGTGTACCTTTTGGAATGGATGGATTACTCATTTTTTCTTTTTTACTAGAATGTGGGCGCAAATATAGCTTACCCCTATTTTCGTTGCATGATAATCACTGCACGACTTCACAAAAGCTATGAATGGCGCGAGCACAGCGCGGCCATTTACTGTGTCTGTGCAGGTAGAACAGACTCCACCTTTTTTTCCGCAGGTGGCGATCGACTGGTGGTTGAGTGGAATGTAAAATCAAAAGTACAAGAGCCTTTCGCAGTGCGACTGGAGCAGCCGGCTTATGCGGTGCTTTTTACCCCCGAGAATAATTTTCTCTGGATTGGCAGCAGCACGGGCCATCTGCACATCATCGATGTAAATGAACGTTTGGAGTTTAAAAACTTCACCACGCATCAAAATGGTATTTTCGACTTGCGATACGATCCTGTCAATCGAGTGGTATATGCCGCGGGTGGCGACGGTTTGTTATCGGTGTATTCGATCAATGGGGAATGGATTCGGACCATTCCTGTTGCTCCGGGAAAAATTCGTCAACTCGCCCTGCATCATTCCGAAAAAAAACTAGCGCTCGCTTGCGGCGATGGAACGGTACGCGTTTTTGAAACCAATTTTTTAAACGAAATAGAAACCCTCCACGCTCACGAAGAAAGCGCTACTGCGGTGTGCTGGCATCCCACCAAAGAGGTGCTACTCACCGGAGGAAAAGATGCGCGACTCAAAGCTTGGCATCAGCAAGAACTGATGCTCGACTTGCCCGCACATAATTATGCTATTTATTCCATTGCTCCTACACTGCTCAATGGACAAGTGCTCATCGCCACATCCAGTCGCGATAAAACCATCAAGCTGTGGGATGGTCAGGATTTAAGTCCGCTGCAGCGATTGGATCAAGGTGCTCATAGCCATTCGGTGAATCGTCTGCTGTGGATCACACCTCAACTTTTGGTTAGTTCGAGCGACGACAGAAGACTCATTTTGTGGGATTTACAATAAATCGTGAGCAAAATGTTTAAAGCTTTGCTTTGAATGTGTACACTGAACACTTAGCTTTGATTACCAAACCCATTTTAACGAATGAAACCATTCTTTTTTGTAACTATCCTCAGCTTGGGAATAGCCACTGTGGCTTGCAATCTCAACAGCGCCCCCGATCATACGGCCGCGGCTAATCAAGTAGGTCATGCGGAAACGCGTGTGCTTCGTCATCCCGATTGGTCAAAAAATGCAACGATCTACGAAGTAAACGTTCGCCAACATACGCCTGAAGGTACGTTTAATGCCTTGGAAAAAGACCTCGATCGATTGGATTCGATGGGGGTAGATATTTTGTGGTTGATGCCCATCTATCCCATTGGTGAGTTGAACCGCAAAGGCGGACGCGGAAGTTATTACAGCGTGCGCAACTACACTGCTGTGAATCCCGAGTTTGGTAATATGGACGACTTCCGTCGTTTTGTAAAAAGCGCCCACAACCGCGGTATGAAAGTGATACTCGACTGGGTAGCCAATCACACCGCTTGGGACCACGCTTGGATGACCGAACACCCCGATTGGTACACCCGCGATACAGCAGGTAAAGTAGTACCTCCGGTGGCTGACTGGTCTGACGTAGCTGATTTGAATTACGACAACAAAGACATGCGTGCGGAGATGATTAAATCCATGCGCTTCTGGATCAAAGAAGCCGATGTAGATGGCTTCCGCTGCGATGTGGCCATGATGGTGCCTACCGACTTTTGGGACGATATGCGCGCCTCTCTCGATTCGCTCAAGCCCGTATTTATGTTGGCTGAGGCTGAGCAAAAAGATCACCACCTCAAGGCATTTGACATGAGCTATAGCTGGGAACTGTTGCACGTGATGAACGGCATTGCCAAAGGCGAGAAAAAACTCGCTGACCTCGATACCTACATTGCGAAGCAAGACACCGCTTTCCCTCGCAGTGCCTACCGCATGAACTTCACTACCAACCACGATGAAAACACATGGAATGGTACCGGTGGTGAGCGCTATGGCAAAGCCCGCAAAGTGTATGATGTATTGGCCTTCACCCTTCCTGGTATGCCATTATTGTACACCGGACAAGAAGGTGGCGAAGTGAAGCCTGATGGCAAACCACACCGTTATGCTTTCTTCGAAAAAGATACCGTTCACTTCAACAACTATCCCATGGGCGATTTCTACGGACGCCTTTTCCGCCTGCACCAAAGCAACGCCGCATTGGCCAATGGCGAATTCGGTGGAAGCTTTAAGCGTTTAACCACCAGTAATGATGATGTGATCTATGCCTACACGCGTAAAAAGGACAATAGCACCGTAGTGGTACTGTTAAACTTCAGCGATAAGCCACAAAAAATCGACTTCACCGAAGACCTCGAAAATGTAGAGTTAAAGAGCATTTTCAATAACCAAACTCTTTCGTTATTTGCAACAGGAAATGTACCTCTTCCGGCTTACGGATATCAGGTATTTGCAAAATAACCCGACGTGAACGAATTACTCAACGATAACAAAGTCAGCACCGTTCAATCGTACCTGCGCGAACACCTTTCGAGCAGGTACGATGAGCGGGAAGCTGCACAAATCACCGATGCGCTTTTTGCGCATTTTTTTTCATGGAGCCGCGCTGATTTGGTTATGCAACGCAACGAACGCATTTCAGAATCAGAAATTCTAAAACTCCATTTTGCACTCAAGCGCTTAAAAAAAGGCGAACCTCTTCAGTACATTACCCAAACCGCTTACTTCCGCGGTGACGCTTATTTTGTTTCACCTGCGGTATTGATTCCGCGCCCTGAAACCGAAGAGTTGGTTTCTCTTGTATTAGAAAAAAACACTTCTCCTACGGCGTCCATTCTCGATGTGGGCACTGGTAGTGGATGCATTCCTCTTTCTCTCCAAAAAGCATTACCACAAGCCTATATCGCAGCAGTAGATGTATCAGCCGATGCTTTGGATGTGGCGAAAAAAAATGCTTCTCTTCTTCAGCGATCGGTTGATTTTTCGCTGTGCGATATTTTACAATCCGCTCCTGAAAAAACCGATTGGGACATCATCGTTTCCAATCCGCCTTATGTGCTCGAATCGGACAAAGCGCAGATGTCAGAACACGTATTGGCGCATGAACCACACTTGGCGCTTTTTGTGCCGGATACCGATGCGCTGCGTTTTTATCGCCGCCTCTTTCAACTCACCGCTTCGCACTTAAAATCGGGCGGCTATTTAATCTGTGAAATTCACGAATCACAAGGTGCTGCTCTCGTGGAAATGTCCCACGGCACAGCGCAGATCGTAAAAGATATTGCTGGAAAAGATCGTTTCTTCCTTTACCGAAAACCATAAATGACCATGCGTTTTACTTCACTCCTTTTCGCATTCATCGCTCTGGTAGCGTGTAAAAATGGTAGCACTTCGAAAGAAGAAGTCAACTACACGTCGCACATGAATTCCTTGGCCACGCCCATTCACCTCCAACTGAAAGAGACCCGAGTGAACATGGCCGACTATTTTCCCGAATGGAAAAACATTGAACGCATAACCCTCGAAGGTGCCGAATTGAAATTGGACAGTGCTGGTTTTATCACTATCGCTCAATCGCCCAATCAACCATTGTCAAGCTTGCACGTGGTGTACAAAAACATTGGTCATGATATCCCCGTTTTTTCGAGTGAAAAAATGGCCTATACATTTTCTTACAAAGCCAGCAATGCCAAAGTAAAAAGCGTAAGTATCTCTGGCAGCATCAACGGTTGGAACAATAAGGCCAATCCTCTTACCTTGAAAGATGGACTTTGGGTAACAGATTTGGAATTGAATCCGGGCACCTATCAATACCGCATTTGGGAAGATGCGAATGAAATGATGGATGCAAACAACCCATTCATTATCAGCAATGGCATGGGAGGTTTTAACAACACCTTCACTGTGGGCAATCCGAAAGCCATAGCACCGCAACTTACCACACTCGAAGCTTCTGAAACGGGATTGAAACTCTTGAGTTCATCCAAACTCGCACACGTTTATGCGTACTTTCAAAACGAACGCATTGATGTAAAAACCATCGACTCGTTATTGGTGATTGATCTTCCCGCTAAAGCGAAAAATCTCGACCGCAGCTTCATTCGCGTGTATGCCGATAACGGCGAGCTGCGTTCCAACGATATCCTCATTCCTCTTACCCACGGCGATGTGGTGATGAATGCTTCTTCGCTCAATCGAAAGGACTTGCACGCGAGCATCATGTACTTTGCCATGGTCGATCGGTTTAACGATGGCGATGCTTCAAACAATCATCCCACAACTGCGAGCCATCCTGTTTTTTCGGTGCCCATTTTACCTAAAGCCAACAATCTCGGTGGCGACTTGAAAGGTATCACCAAAAAAATACAAGAAGGTTATTTTTCCAAACTCGGCATCAATACCATTTGGATCTCTCCTATTTCTCAAAATACCGAAGGCGCTTGGGGTTTGTGGATAAAAGGTCAGACCAGCTCCTTTTCTGCTTACCACGGCTATTGGCCAACAGCGCTCACCCGCATCGACCGCCGCTTTGGCAATGAAGCAGACTTCAAAGAACTCATTGATGTAGCACACGCGAACAACATGAATGTGGTACTCGATTATGTAGCGCACCACGTGCATGAAGAGCATCCGTTGTACAAACAAAAACCTGATTGGACGACTCCACTCTATTTACCCGATGGCACCATGAATACCGAAAAGTGGGACGAGCATCGCCTTACTACTTGGTTTGATACCTTCTTGCCTACTTGGGATTTTTCGAAGCCAGAAGTAGTGGATGCACTGACGGACACTGCTATGTATTGGGTAAAAAACTACGATCTCGATGGCTTCCGTCATGATGCTACGAAACACATTCGAGAAGAATTTTGGCGCTCACTAACGCAAAAAGTGCGCACCCAAGCACCGGACAAAACGATTTTCCAAATCGGCGAAACCTACGGAAGCCCTGAATTGATCTCTTCCTACCTATCAACAGGTATGATGGATGCGCAATTTGATTTCAACCTTTACGATGCTGCGGTAGATGCTTTTGCCAAAAGTGAAAGCGGTTTTGAAAACCTCCACCGCGTGCTAAACGAAAGCATGCACTACTACGGCCATCACCATTTGATGGGCAATATTACCGGCAACCAAGACCGCGCTCGCTTTACTTCCTATGCCGATGGCGGAGTAAAGTTTGACGAAGATCCCAAACTCGCCGGATGGACACGGGATATTCAAAACAACGGAAAAGTAGGCTTCGAGCGCATGGAAATGCTCAATGCTTTTTTGATGACTACTCCCGGTATTCCTTGCATCTATTACGGCGATGAAATAGGCATGCCCGGCGGTAACGATCCGGACAACCGCCGCATGATGGTTTTTAGCGGATGGAACAACGAGCAAAGTCAACTGCAAAAAGCCATATCACAACTCACCACCTTGCGCCGCAGCAGCATGGCATTGACCTACGGCGATCTACTCGTTCTTCAAAACGACGAGAAGGTATTCGCCTACGTGCGTCAGTACTTTGGCGAAGCGGTAGTAGTGGTGTTCAGTAAAAAAGGCAATCAAGGCGCTTTGCGTTTTACCCTGCCGCAGCACCTGCACACCGAAGCTTGGAAAAGCATGAAAGGAAGTGCCTTTAGTGTAAAAGGAAATAGCCTTACGGTGGACCTTAAAAACAGCCCTTACGAGGTGATTTACCCCACCAAATAAGGAGAGGGAAATCCACTTTTTGCCGCTAGGCATTTGTGTTACCTTCGCGGAAAAATATTTCCGTATGCCAAAAGGTATTTATCAAATTCCGACACCCGTAAACGAACCTGTAAAATCATACGCTCCTGGTTCGAAAGAACGTGATGAATTGATTGCCGCGTACCATGCGCTCTATAACAGCGCTCCTATCGATGTGCCTATGTACATTGGTGGCGAAGAGGTGCGCACGAATAATAAAATAAAGCTTTCTCCTCCTCACGAACACAACAAGGTGATCGGCTTTGGTAACCTAGGCGATGCTACGCATGTGAGCGCTGCTATCGATGCGGCTTTGGCTGCTCGTCAGCGTTGGGCCAATCTGCCTTGGGAACACCGCGCTGCTATCTTCTTGAAGGCCGCCGATCTATTGGCCGGCCCATTCCGCGCTCGTATGAATGCGGCTACTATGCTTGGTCAAAGTAAAAATGCTTTTCAAGCGGAAATTGACGCCGCATGCGAGTTGATCGATTTCTTCAAATTCAACGTGGCTTTCATGCAGCAGATCTACCGCGATCAACCGGGTTCTTTGCCTGGCATGTGGAACCGCCTCGAATACCGTCCGCTAGAGGGTTTTGTGTTTGCGCTTACGCCTTTCAACTTTACCTCTATTGCCGCTAACCTTCCTGCCGCCGCTGCCTTAATGGGCAACGTGGTAGTATGGAAACCAGCGGACAGTCAGATCTACAGTGCTCAGGTGATCATGGAGCTTTTCAAAGCTGCGGGATTGCCCGATGGTGTCATCAACTTCATCACCGTAGATGGACCGATGGCGGGTGAAATCATTTTCAAACACCGCGAATTTGCAGGCTTGCACTTTACCGGATCAACGGGTGTATTCCGCTCTTTATGGAAAACCATTGGTAACAATATTGATACCTATAAGTCTTATCCTCGTATTG
>JBDKGH010000044.1:0-5286 GCA_039798265.1 Bacteroidota bacterium
CGTTGGTCATAAGGTCAAATCTAGATGGACCTTCTGACGATAAAAAATAGTTGTTATGCGTTGAGGGGTGCACTCATTCGCAAGCGAAGGATAAGAGCGGAAAGAAGGGTGAGCAACCCAATAAGACCAATGGCGGCAGTAAGACCAAAACAATCGGCTACAATTCCGGAGATCAATGCGCCAATAGCGTAACCAAGGTCGCGCCAAAATCTAAATACTCCCAATGAGGCTGCTCGTTGCGTAGGGTGCGTGTAAAGTGCCACTGAGGTTAAAAAGGTGGGGTAAACCAATGCGGTACCGATACCTAGCAAAACAGCAATCGATAAGTACATGAAGTATTGCTTCGTGAACAGGAGTGCTATAATGCCTAAACCTTGCACGAACATTCCCCAAAACAAAATGGGGCGAACGTGAAAATGATCGGCTAATTTTCCGGTAAACAGTTGTGAAACTCCCCAGACAATAGGATAGGCTGCTGTGACTATCGCTATTTGATCCATCGCGAGGGAAGATTGAGCTAATAGCAACGGCAGCAATCCCCAGATCATTCCATCGTTCAAATTGTTCACTAGCCCTGCTTGAGTGATGGAACTGAGATCGCGATGAAAGAAACTGGTTTCTGTAAATACGGTTTTTAATAGTGGCGTGGAGGATTGTTTGGATTCGCTGTTGACGAAATGTTGCGTGTCTTTTATGAAGAATAAAGTAATCAGCATACCAGTGATGGCCAAGAATATACCTATGTAAAAAACATAGGGTTGAATGCTGTAATGGGCAGCAATATATGAGCTATACCATGCGGCCAAGCCTACGGCGAGATAGCCAGCAAACTCGTTGAGTCCCATTGCAAGGCCTCTGTTTTTTTCTCCCACCAAATCAATTTTCATCACTACTGTACTGCTCCAACACAGTCCTTGACTTACGCCCAATAATATGTTGGCCACCACTATGAGCCACCATTGCTGCGCATAGATGAGTATAATTGGAACGGGCAAGGCAATGATCCAACCGATCACTAAGAGTTTTTTACGGCCGAAGAGATTGGCTAATCTTCCTGTATAGTAATTGGTTACTGCTTTCGCTATCCCAAAGGCGATGATAAACGACAACATAGCGGTGGTGGATGCAATACCGAATGATTGTTCGGCAAAGGCAGGGAAGATGCTTCTTTCTAAGCCCACCATTGCTCCCACAAAAGCGGTGAGCAATACCAAAAGGCTAAATTGCCCTATGTTCTCTTGTAGTCCTTGTGTTTTCATTAAACGCGTGGCGCTATCCTTTTTTCAAGGTGTTCATTACAAAACAGCTTTGCACATTTCCAATGTTATTGAGCTTCGCTAGCTTGTCTTTGATAAAGCCGTGATAGGCGTCCATGTCTTCTACGGTTATCTTCAATAGGTAGTCAAAATCGCCGGTCATGTGATAACATTCACTCACTTCTTTGAATTTTGTAATCTCAGATTCAAATAATTTGATGTACTCATTGAAGTGCTCTTTCAAACGCACCATCACAAAAGAGCTGAGGGTGAGTCCCATTTTTTTGTGATTGACGGTAATGCTATATTTTTCAATGACCCCCGATTTCTCCAGTTGTTTGATGCGCTCAAAGGTTGCCGTAGAGGACTTGTTCACTTTTGCGCCAAGATCTTTCATCGTAATGCGCGAGTCATTTTGTAAAGCATGAATAATCTGCTTATCGGTTTTATCAAGGGTGAATGCTATTCCTTTTTGCATAGCTAAATTGGGTGTTAGGACGAATGAATGTGTAAATATGGGGTTTTATTTAGAATAATCTTCTAAAGAATGGCTTTTTTATAGAATGAAAATGCACGGTCGGTACTTTTGACTATAATTTTTTCTCCATGAAAATAGAATCACATGTTCTGTCAAAAGGCTATAATCCAGAATGGAGCGAAGGCTCGGTAAAGAGTCCCATCTTTATGTCTTCTACTTTCGTTTTTCGCAATGCGCAAGAAGGAAAACGATTTTTTGAAATAGCCTATGGTAAGGTTACTCAAGAACCAACCGAACAATTAGGGTTGATTTATTCGCGATTGAATAATCCGAACATGCAAATCTTAGAGGAGCGTTTGGCGCTATTAGAAGAAACAGAGGATGCTGCCGTTTTTGAAAGCGGCATGGCGGCGATTTCCACCGTTATGCTTACGCATTTACGACCTGGTGATGTGCTTCTATTCTCCAATCCGATTTATGGTGGAACGCATCATTTCATACATCACTTTTTAACGAGTGTTGGTGTGATCGTGCGGTCAATAGGTGTTTTGGAAACTTCTGATGAAATAATGGAAACGCTCCGTGAAGAAGGTCTTTCTGATAAAGTGAAAATGATCTATGTAGAAACACCGGCGAATCCTACGAATACCTTGTTCGACTTAGCAGACTTAGGGCGATTAAAGGACATGTTACAGCGTGAGTGCGAGCATCCTGTTTTTTACGTAGTGGATAATACTTACCTGGGCCCCATTTGGCAAAAGCCGATGGCGTTCGGCGCGGATCTGGTATGTTATAGTGCAACGAAATTTCTCAATGGACATAGCGATATTATTGCTGGTGCGGTAATGGGAAAAACGGAACACGTATCGGCGGTGAAAGGCTTGCGCACTTTTTTAGGTAGTATGATGTCGCCACACACAGCGTGGGTTCTTACCCGAAGCCTGGAAACGCTTTATTTACGCATGAACAGACAAGGAGAGAATGCCTGTAAGGTGTATGAATTTTTGAAGGAACAACCGCAGATCAGTCGCGTTCTTTTTCCCGGACAATCAGATGATGCCCGTCAACGCCGCATATACGCGGAACAATGTTTGGGTGCGGGCGCCATGATTAGCTTTGAAGTAAGAGGTGGAGAAAAAGCGGCCTTCGCAGTATTGGATGCTTTAAAAATGATCAAACTAGCCGTGAGCTTGGGTAGTAACGAAAGTTTAGCACAGCACCCCTTTACCATGACTCATGCCGATGTGCCCGATGACGAAAAAAACAATTTAGGATTAACGGAGGGTTTAATTCGACTCAGTGTAGGTATTGAACATCCAGATGATATCATTGAAGATTTACGGCAGGCTTTGGAAGCAATAGTTTAAGGCTGTATAAAAAAAGAGGCTGTCTTCACTAAGAAAGACAGCCTCTTTTTATTTTATAATGGGAGAAATTATTTTTTCTCGATCAATTTAGTTGCAACTCCTTGAGCAGTTTCGATGCTAATGAAGTAGAGGCCTGCGCTCATGCCCGAAAGGTCGAGACGGGTATTTTTGGCCATTACTTTATTTTCACGTGCTACTAGTCGTCCTGAAGCATCGGTAATCACGATGTTTTCAATTACAGCAGAAGACTGCAGTTGCACGAAATCAATAGTTGGGTTAGGATAAACATTCCAAGTTACTCCATCTAGCTCCACAACGCTGCTGTAAACCGCATCTACTGTAATGGTAGTGGTGTGTGAACAACCAAGTTCATTGCTTACGGTTAGGCTAATGTCAAACACTTGGTTAGCATTCATAAATTCGAAAGAGTAAATATGAACGGGGCTAACTACGTTGCTGGTTTCACCATCACCGAATGACCAAGTGTTGGTCACGTTTCCAAGAGAAGTGTTCAAGAAGTTGATGGAAGCACCGTTGTCGCCGTAGGTGATTTCAGTGAAGTCATTGAAATCAGCATATACCTGATCAGTTACATCAGTTGTCCCACGCAACCAGAGCACATAATTTTCCTCGTATGGAGCTGTATCATCTTCTTGTTCGATCAATCCAAATGCGGTGAATTTACCTAACAGAGGTGCGTTGTCTTCAAGGTCGGTATCGCCATCAATGCGTAGACGGAAGGTGTTGATGCCATTGGTAACGTCTACATAAAATCCTGAAGCGGCGTTTGTCCATTGGCTAGGGTCAATTAACTCAACGCAGGATATGCTGACAGCATGACTTTCCATACCCTCATTGAATTGGTCAACAGGCATAGAAGTAATAGCAGAACCAGTATTTAAAACGGTAATGTTATCGGGTCTAATTTCAGCTTGTCCGCGGAATTGGGCGATCTGACCTTGTACGCTAATGAGATCTCCCTCTTGAACGGTATAGCCGAAGTTTTCTGTCGCAGCAAAAACTTTGATACCATCCGTATCATCCACAAGGTGGAAATGAACACCAGACGCGTTCCAGTTGATACCATATACAACACCACGAAGCTCGCAGTACACGTTGATGCTATCCATCACGCCCTCTGCATTGGCAACGGTTACTTCTGCAATATCATACAAATCGTAAGTAAGATCGCTCGCGCCAATGGTAAGAGTAGTGGCTGCATTAAGTAGTTCCGCGCCTACAGGAAATTGGTCAATGGCAAAAGTGACAAACTCAACACCTTCTTCGATGAGGTCGTCAGTAATGTCAACAGCCCAAGTGGTGGTGCTTGTACCGGCTGGCAGATCAATGATCATATTGGAGGTGTAATCTTCCGAAGTGGCTGTTGCATTGCTTACCGTAAGCATAATAGTAGATGCTTCTGGTAAGTCAAACGACTCGATGGTAATGGATACCGATTCACCTTCATTACCGCTGTATGAAGTTTCTGCAAAACCAATAAACGGAGTAGCAGGACAAGCGATGAAGTTGTGAACGCCAAGATTAGAAATGTCACCTGAAGCATTAACGATCCATTGGCCTGTAGAGAAAGTCCAGTTGTTCGTACCAACGTTGATGTTTGGCATGCGAATCAATGTTTGGTCGAGTGTAGAGCCATTTGAACCGAATGTCCATTCGGTACCAGGGTCTACCCCAATCTCTCCGATTTGGTCGATCACATCTTCATTGTGCACGAGTTGAATCGCATCGTCACCGTTGAACAAGGCAACGCTAGAAGTGGTATCGGCGATAGCAAGTAAGTCAGTTGAAGCATTGGAGTTCGTGATGATGAAAACACCGCCAGGAGCAAGCGTTCCTATTGGTTGAATAATGCTGGTGAAGGCTGTGGCTCCGTTGCTGAAATTGCGAACAGAGTATTCTGAAAGATCAACCGGGAATTGAGTAGGGTTATAAATTTCAAGGGCTTTTTGGAAGCTTGGTCCTTCTACATATTCCGAGAAGAAAAGCTCAGAGCAACTTTCGTTGATCGTACAAATGGTGGTAACTACTTCGATGTAGTTAGAAGAAAGTTGAACGCAACTTCCTGAGCTAGCAACTAATGTAGCATCATCGCCTGCCTCGGCAGTTGTAGGGTCAATGGAACCTTCGTAGCTCAAACCCCAAACACGGTAAGAACCGGCGGCTA
>JBDKGH010000045.1:0-11882 GCA_039798265.1 Bacteroidota bacterium
GCGATGTCCAAAGAAGGGGTTCGGCGCAACTCTACCCATACCGGTAAGTTGCGGATGATAATGGCCGACAAATCACCCGTGTAACCTTCTTCGTTGAATGGATTCAGTTTTGAACTGCCTCCCACTACCAATGTTTTCCCTAGATAGAGGCGCGCATCTGGTTTTTGATCGCAATAAAGAGCGAGAAGATCTTTGCCTCCTTTATAGTGACACTCTTCTAATGATTCTTTTGATACGGGAATGAACTTACTCTTATTGTCGGTAGTTCCGCTACTTTTTGCAAACCATTTAAGCTTAGATGGCCATAGTATGTTTTGTTGCCCTTCGAGCAAAAGATCAATGTAAGGCTTGAATTCTTCGTAGGTTCGAACAGGCACAGCAGCTTTAAAATCTTTCAGTGAATGGATCTTACTGAAATCATGCTCTAATCCAAATCGTGTGAGCGCTGCTTCATCCACGAGACTTTGTAGCAGCTCGCTTTGCACTTCTGTTGGATACTTGCGAAAGAGCTCAATGTCATGAACTCTTTTTTTCATTATCCAAGAGAATAGCGTGTTTAATGGCATAGTGCTAGGCGTGTGAGGGTAGCGAAGATATGAAGAAATTGGTTTACGTTTTTTTCAGTATGAAACGTATGAGACGATTTATGATACCGATAGCTTTGGTCAAGAAATCGTCGATATTCAAAAGTTAAATGATAGAAAATCACACGGACCTCAATTGGCTATCATGGTTAGTTTAGGTATAGGAAGGGGGAAAAAAATGTGACAATAAAAAAGGGAGCTTTTGCTCCCTTTTTTATGATTGATTATTTTCAATTAGTGTGTTTTTACAACCTTATGCGTCTCGCCGCCATTGACTTGAATAAAATAAACTCCTTGTGGCAGATGAGCAATGGAAAGTGTATTGTGTTGATCATTTAATTGACCTTTCTGTATCATTTCACCTATGCTATTGGTAAGGGTAAAAAAGCTTCCTACAAATGCACGCTCAACATCAATGAAGAGCACATCAGTTGCAGGATTGGGGTACAGACCAGTAACAACGCCATTGTTTTCTACTAAGCCTACATAGCTATCTACATCCAAGATCAAAGGAGAGCTTTCGCATCCATCGCTGTTGGTATATACCACTTGTAAATCACCATCGCCCACATTGTTCCAAATAACGTCTACTGCATTAGTACCTTGACCAGAAACGATTGTTCCTCCGGTTATCGTCCATACATAGGTCACAGCATCGGTTACAGTAAAGTAATAGTTATAGGTGGTTTCAACCGCGGGATATATAGGGCCAATGATTATTCCACCACCGTTATCAGAAATGGAGGTGATCACAAAATTGGCGGTTCCGTTACATCCATTATTATCGGTTACTACAACCCAGTGATTACCAACTCCGGCTTCCATAGTGGCACCGGTAGAATTGTCGTCCCATAAGTAACCTGGGTAGGGCTGTGTCACAGATAGTGTAGTAGTGGCATTAGCACAGATGGCTGATTCTCCGGTGATCGAAGGAACAGGTAATGGATAAAATCCTACATTGATGCTAGCGGCAGTTTCGCATCCACCAAAATAGGCGGTAGCTGAGTAATCGCCCGGCGCAGTAATGGTCGCCGTGTTGCCTGACCAACCGGTACTCCAGAGTACATTCGTGTAAGAGGTAGGTATGCTTAATGTACCTTCTGATCCTGTTAAACAGATCTGCGTTGGTCCAGTGATAGTGGGAGGCACCACGTCAGCATTTACAACTACAATGTATGAATAGCTCAAGTTCGCTTGTGGTATTCCATTATCGGAGGCGTTCACCGTTATGGGAAACTGAATGTCCACATTGGTATCGGGGATAAAGGCGTATAACGTGCCGAAACCATTTCCTTGTTCAAAGAACCATCCGTTGTCAAATTCTACAGGGATATCGAGAGAGGCTGTTACACTTTGTCCTGGCTGCGATTCAATAAACGAAAGTTCAATGGTATCGCCCACACAGTAAAATAGGGTGTCGCAATTGATGGAAAGGGGATGAATAGGAGGGAAGTTGCTGCTGAGGTTATCACCGCATACATTCATCGGGAAGTGATGGTAGTCGAGGTAATTGATGCCTGATCCATTGGTGATTGGCCCCTCATAATTTGAGTTGTTTTGGTTGAATCGACCTATGCCCGTGAAGTTAACGCCATCTCCGCGATTACACCCAACTGTAGCATTGCTAGTTCCGCCAAATGTTCCACCAACAGCAAACTGCACGTCGCCATAGCAAAATCCTACTGTTTCACCTGCAGGAAGCAATGAACTCGTTCCATCTGTGATAACAATTTGAAAGGTGTTTAGCTTATCTACTCCTTGAGAGTAGTAGCCTACATGATCCCAAATCACAATTAGCGCGTGCTCGTTCACCTTGTAGTGAACCACACCGCTTCCTGCTCCGCGCGTATCGATGTCTGTCCAAAATGGAGCGATCATGTTATTGGCATCATTGGGAAAAGACTGAGCTGAAAAGCTCGTTGATGGTGCACCGAATGAAATATTACCATTGTTATTGATATAACAAGAGTTGTAAGTAGTACCGTAGTAGCAGAAGTCAAACGGGAAACTGATCATCGGCGATGAGCCATCGTCATTGCGATATTCGGGAGCTACTCCAGCTGTGAAAGGAACTACCTGAAAGGTATCGTCAATCGCTTGAAGACAATTGCACGATGTTCCCACATCTTTTAAGTTGCCAATTACATCTAAGCTTCTTACAGGCTTTTCTGCTGCGCGTGATGCTTCCATTTTTAATCGAGCACCTTCATTCCATGCAGGAACAAAGCCACGCTGTTTCATCGTTCGTATTCTTTCCAGCTTTTTACTTCTACTGTCTGAGCTACTAATGTAACTTGCGCAAAGAGCGCGCATAGCACGGCCACAAACATCTTCGACAAACGTAAAGTTGAGATCATAGTCCTTGGTTTCGATTTCGGTTAAGCAAAGGTTTTTAAGATAGTCAGGTGCACTGACCTTTTGTGTAGACACCAAATATAAGAAAAGGGTTGCCCTATTGATACAGTTGACTGATCGAAGTCAGTAGTGGGCCATGAAGAGAGGATTTGTGACCCTGGAGGGAATCGAACCCCCATCTAGAGAACCGGAATCTCTCGTTTTATCCATTAAACTACAGGGCCAGGATGGCGCAAAGATATTGCGTTCAAAATAAAAAAGGTCGCCTTTTAGACGACCTTTTCTTAGTAGCGGGGGCCAGACTCGAACTGACGACCTTTGGGTTATGAGCCCAACGAGCTACCAACTGCTCCACCCCGCATTATCAAAGTATTCCCGAAAAAGAAAACCAACGTTTTCTCGATTGGGGGTGCAAATATAGCGTAATTTCGTTCCGAATAACATTTACAAAAAAGAAAATTGGAAAATCAACACAGAGCAGGCTTTGTAAACATCATCGGTAATCCGAATGCCGGTAAATCAACACTCATGAATGCATTGATGGGCGAGAAGTTGAGCATCGTTACTCCGAAAGCACAAACCACTCGACACCGTATCATGGGTATTCTCAATGGCGACGATTATCAAATCGTGTACAGCGACACTCCCGGTGTACTCGATCCAAAATACAAGCTGCAAGAAGGGATGATGAAGTCGGTAAGCACCGCCCTCTCTGATGCCGATTTGATTTTGTTAGTGATTGACCTAGCTGATACCAAGCCCATTCATGAAGCCACGTTACAGAAAATTCAAAAAATGAATGTTCCTGTTTTTGTTGTGCTCAACAAATTCGATGTGGCTGGTGTGGAAGGCTCCAATATTGGTTTTAAAGAGTGGGAAGAAAAACTGCCCAATGCTAAAATATTCCCGGTGTCTGCTTTGGAAAAAATATACACCAAAGAACTACTCACTGAAATTCTATCGGTTTTGCCACTCAGCCCTCCTTACTTTCCAAAGGACGAACTCTCTGATAGAACAATGCGTTTTTTCGTGAGCGAAATTATTCGAGAAAAAATCTTCATGCTCTATGATCGTGAAATACCATACAGCACTGAAGTAAAGATTGAAGAATACAAAGAAGAAGAAGATATCGTTCGAATTAGCGCTCTCATTCTCACCGAACGTGAATCGCAAAAACGAATTTTGATCGGTCACCAAGGGAAAATGTTGAAACGTGTAGGAACACTTGCTCGAAAAGAAATGGAAAACTTTATCGGTAAAAAAGTTTTCCTTCAAACCTTCGTGAAAGTAGAAGATAACTGGCGCAATGACCTTAGCCGTTTGAAAAATTTTGGATACTGGGAATAAAAAATTATGATCGTTTTTCCTCCGTGTAAAATAAACCTGGGATTGTTTGTGACAGGTAAAAGGGCAGATGGCTTTCATTCGTTAGAAAGCTTATTCGTACCTGTGCCCCTGACGGATATTCTAGAAGTAGTTCTTCACGAAGAAACGGATATCTTTTGGTCTTCTTCGGGCCTCGATATTCCGGGAGAAAAAGAAAGCAATTTGTGCGTGCGCGCCTACCGCCTTTTGCAACGTGACTTTGGAATAGGTGGAGTAAAAGCGCACTTGCATAAGCTCATTCCCATGGGCGCCGGATTAGGCGGTGGTTCTTCCGATGCTGCATATATGTTGATGTGCTTGAATGAACTTTTCGAGTTGAATTTGAGCAGCACACAACTAAAGGATTATGCCGCTCAATTGGGTAGCGACTGTCCTTTTTTTATAGAAGAAAAAACATGTTTCGTTTCGGGAAGAGGGGAAGTGTTAGAAGCGATAGATTTTTCTCTGAAGGGAAAATACATCGTGATTATTCACCCCCATGTGCACGTGAGCACTGCTGAGGCTTATGGAATGCTCACACCGAAAGAGGCGCCTTTTAATTTGAAGAAAATCGAATCCATTTCATCTACGGAATGGATGAAGCTGATTACGAACGACTTTGAAGCGCCTATCGCACAAGCACATCCCATTATTGCCGAAGTAAAAAAAGAGCTGTTGGACAATGGAGCTTTTTATGCAGCCATGAGCGGCAGTGGAAGCGCCGTTTTCGGTTTGTTTGATGAGGAAGTGAAATGGACCAACAAAAATGGTCTCTTCCAATTTTCAACGAAGCTGTAGTCGCTTATTTCTGCGCTTTACTGTAGAGATATAATCCCACAAAGGTGAAAAGAATATTAGCTACCCATACTGCAATGGTCACGGGGAAGCCTAGATTCATGGCACTTACAGTGGCCATTCTCGAAACAAAGATGAATATAAAGCCAACAATTACAGCGAGCATCAAGTGAAGCCCCGTTCCTCCGCGCGACTTGCGCGAGGCTATCGCCACACCAATAAGGGTCAACACAAAAATGGAAAAAGCATTGGACGTTCGACTGTATTTTTCTACTTCAAATTGAGTCACTTTTCCCGAACCACTTTGTTTTTGCTCTTCAATAAAATCAGACAACTCTGAAGTAGTCATGGCGCTAATGACCTCTGAACGCATTCCGAAATCTTCAATGGTCATGGGCAAAATAGTGTCGAGTTGTGTCTTTTCAACTAAGGTTTCTTTCCCGTCTTTTTCAAAGGTTCTAATCTGCGCATTATTGATTGTCCATGTTCCTTTTTCGGGATGAAAAGTGGCACCAGAAGAAAGAATTTTGAGTTTTAATTTTCCATTCTTCCATTTTTCCAAAGAAAAATTAGAGCCACTCAACGTATTCGGATTCACTTTATAAAAATGAGCAATGGTACCGGGCTCAATTTCACGATGCAGGTTTTGATCAGCTACTATAATGGCACCTTTCAAAAACTCTACTTCGAAGTCATATTTAATGCGATTGGCTCGCGGTACCAAGTAATGACCTAGGAATAGAGAAAGGGCTACCAAAATAGTGGCAGCCATAAAATAAGGTTTTAATATGCGACTGTAGCTGATGCCACCACTGAGCATCGCTATTATTTCAGACTTCTGTGCGAGCTTACTCGTAAACCAAATGATGGTCAAAAAAATGATAAATGAACTGAGGAGATTTCCAAAGTAGAAGCAGAAGTTGATATAATATTCTACTAATATCCGAGAAACGGGAGCGTTCGATTTTAAAAAATCATCGATGTTTTCGCTTAGGTCAAAAACCACAGCGATCACAACAAATGCCCCAATCATAAAGGCAAATGTTCCGAGGAATTTTTTGATGATATATAAATCGAGCTTTTTGATCACAAGCGTTGAGAAAGGCGTTTCACCATTTCGTTTTTCCAAGGTGTAAATGTACCCTCAATAATTTTCTCGCGGGCTACTCGCACCAAACGTAAATAGAAATTCAAATTGTGTAAGGTCGCAATCTGCATTCCTAATAATTCTTCCGCTGCAAAAAGGTGGCGGACGTAGGCTTTCGTGTAAAAATGGTCCACAAAACTATCACCGGTCTCATCGAGTGGAGAAAAGTCTTTTTCCCATTTTTTATTGCGCATATTCATGGTACCATTCCAAGTAAATAGCTGACCGTTTCGCGCATTTCGCGTGGGCATAACACAATCGAACATGTCAACACCCAATGCAATACATTCCAAAAGGTTGGCCGGTGTGCCTACGCCCATTAAGTAACGAGGACGGTCTTTCGGTAAAATACTACATACCTGCTCTGTTATTTCGTACATGATTTCATGCGGTTCCCCAACACTCAAGCCGCCAATGGCATTACCCGCAGCATCCTTAGACGCGATGAATTCAGCACTTTCTTTTCGCAAGTCGCTATAAACACTGCCTTGCACAATCGGAAAAAGATTCTGATCATGTCCGTATAACGGTTCTGTTTCATGAAGTCGTGTAAAACAGCGGTCGAGCCAGCGATGAGTTACGTCCAACGAGTTTTTAGCATAACGCTTATCGCACGGGTAGGGCGGACATTCATCAAAGGCCATGATGATATCAGCGCCTATTTTCCGCTGAATGTCCATCACATTTTCAGGGGTGAAAACGTGCTTCGATCCATCGATGTGAGATTTGAAGGTTACGCCTTCCTCTTTGATTTTTCGATTGGCCGAAAGTGAGTAAACTTGATATCCACCACTATCCGTAAGTATGGGGCGGTCCCATCCGTTGAATCGATGCAATCCACCAGCTTCAACTAATACATCGGTACCAGGACGCAAATACAAGTGATAGGTATTTCCTAAAATGATCTGAGCTTCCACATCATTTTTAAGATCTTGCTGTGTAATGGCTTTTACCGTGCCTGCTGTGCCCACGGGCATAAATATGGGGGTTAATATCTCGCCGTGATCGGTGGTTATCTTTCCCGCCCGAGCGCTGCTGCCCGGATCATTATGCTGAAGTTCAAATTGTAATCTCATATCAAGGGGCACAAAGTTAAGCGATGATTGAGGTACGGACTCAAATTTCGAAATACATACCGCTTTCTTAGGAGTACTTTATTATATTTGTTACCCTTAACCAATTAACCAATGAAATCTCTATTCTTGAGTGTTGTTCTCGCTTTAGTGAGCTCTGTAGCCTTTTCTCAAGCCAATGCCGCTTATTTCAAAAATGAAAAAGGTGCTCTTGTTGCCCAAGATCAAGGTGCTGTTGCTTCTTTTGATTTGCATATGACCATGGATGAGATCGCTATGGTAAAGCAATCTTTCGGTTTATATGATCATATTCAATTCTCTACAACAAAAGTAGCTGAAGGTATTTATGCCTGTAAATTGAATGTTTCGGATACCAATGATGAACATTACTTCGTAAAGCTTTTGGCTTCCATCGGAATTGATCATGCTTTTATCGGTGAACGATCTGTGCCCATTCAAGATTTGGCAACAGAGCTGGCCCGCTTGAAAATGTAATAGCTGAAGTTTCCTTCTTTCCAAGCCTTAACTCTTTTTTGAAATGAAATATTTTTCTTCGCTTCTTGCGGCGCTGTTTTTCGCTTTTACTGCTCAAGCGCAAGTAACAGCAATTGATGATATCATCATTTGTACGCCTCAACAAGTAGCACTTAGCGCTACTGTTAACGGTCAATTGGGTACTACCGCATATACTGTGGGAAGTATTACCTATGCCCCAGAAACCTATGCCGGTACGTCAGTTACTTTATCTGATGATGCCGTGTCTGGTAGTCTTCCCATCGGGTTTTCATTCTGCTTCTTAGGAAATACCTACACCAATTTTTACATTGGGTCCAATGGTTGGGTTGGTTTCTCCGCAGGTCAGCCTACTGCTTACACTTCTGCTTCTATTCCAAGCGCGGCGGCCAATGTGCCAAAAAATTGTATCATGGGACCTTGGCAAGACTGGCTGCCGGGTAGTACAGTCAAGTATCAAACAATAGGCACTGCTCCTAACCGAAAGCTTGTTGTTTCTTGGGATAATAGCCCCATGTTCTCTTGCACCGCCAACTTGGGTAAATTCCAAATTGTACTGCACGAATCAAGCAATATCATCGAAAACCACCTCACCAATAAACCAACATGTGCTTGGGCTGGTGGTACAGCTACTATGGGTATTCACAATGCCACCGGAACAGCAGCGTTTATAGTGCCAGGAAGAAATTCAACCAACTGGACTGCTACCAACGAATCATGGAGATATACACCCAATGGAGTTGTTTGGACAACTTTAGGTGGAACTCCTGTTGGTACTGGACTTTCAATTAATGTTACTCCCCAAATTACAACAACCTATGTAGTAACCGTTCCACTCTGTGGCGCTGCGACTGTAACGGATCAAGTTACAGTAACGGTAGGTGCGGGTATCAATTATGCCAATACGCTAATCACAGGTAGCTCATGCACCAATGCAACTGGAAATATTGTGTTGAATGTAACAGGTGGATCTGGTGGACCTTTCACTTATTCTTGGGATATTCCAGGTGGTAGCACGGATAACGCTGTTTACGATCTCCCTCCGGGTGATTATACCGTTACAGTAACGGATCAGTCTAACGGCTGCACTGATGAAGAGACGTTCGAATTACCAGAAAACAATACGTTATTACTAACAACAGATTTTGATGCTCCTTCCTGCAATGGTACAAACGATGGTAGCGCAACAGTTTCGGCTGAAAGTAACTTCCCCAACTATACCTATCAGTGGAATGATCCAGCTGGACAAACTACCGCTGTAGCTACTGGTTTAGCTGCTGGTTTTTACAGCGTTACTGTTACGGATAGCGACGGTTGTATTAGCAATGCGATAATCAACGTAACTCAACCTTCTGCGATCAGTATCGGCAATCCGACAGTCATCAACGCTTCGTGCAACGGTGCTGCAAATGGCGCTATTGATATCAATCCAACAGGCGGCGCAGCGGGTTACGAGTATGAATGGTCAAATGGCGCAACTTCGGATATCAACCCAGGACTTGCGGCCGGTGATTATGTGGTAACGATTACCGACGCGAATGGCTGTGAATTGGAATCGACATTAACCATCACTGAGCCTGAAGTGTTAACGGCTTCTTCCGTAATCGATAACGTATCTTGTTCAGGTTATTCGGATGGTAGCGCAGAGGTCATCGCTGTGGGTGGTACAAGCCCATATACCTACACATGGACAGAACTCGGTGTTACGGGCCCCATTCAAAACAACCTTCTTCCAGGCAACTATGAAATTGTAGTTACTGATAATAATGGCTGTCAATACTTTGAACAAATTCAACTTTCGGCATCTACTTCTCTTTTGGTCACCTCAGTAATTGAACAGGTATCTTGTTTTGGTGAAGCGGATGGATCAGCCACTGTCGAAGTGAATGGCGGAACGCCCAATTATACTTACTCATGGAATGACCCAAATAACCAATCATCAGCAACGGCGGTCAATCTCGCTCCTGGAACGTATACCGTTTCCGTTTTCGACGCGAATAACTGTCAAGCGTTGTATGATGTAGTTATAACCGAGCCTCAGGATTTGGCCATTACCATTGTCAGTCAAGATGATGTGGAATGCTTCGGTCAAGCCAATGGTGAAGTGCAAATTCAAGTGAATGGTGGTACTGCTCCTTATTCGTATAACTGGAGCGGTGGTCAGCAATTACCAATTGTTTCAACATTAAGCGCAGGTCTTCAAATCATAACGGTTACTGACGCAAATGGTTGTACCGTTGGCGGAAGCGTGCAAATAGGACAGCCTGCTGCTGTTGGCGCGACCTACACCACAACAAATCCTACCTGTTATGACGGTCTCAATGGCTCAGCTACGGTAGTCGCTTCAGGTGGAGTAGGCGGATACACTTATGACTGGGCAGGTTCGCCATCAAGCACGGCCACAGCCAATAACCTTGGTGCCGGTCAATACACCGCTATTATTACCGATGCAAACGGTTGCCAACATTCTGTTTCTATTTTGATCACAGAGCCTTCTGAAATCATCGTCACCACTTCTAGCGTTTCCGCTACCTGCGGATTGGAAGATGGTTCTGTTACGGCCAATGGATTTGGAGGAACGGGTAACCTTAGCTATAACTGGGGAAATCTAGGAACAGGCGGAACAATCAATGATATTGGTGCAGGATCTTACACCGTTACGGTTACAGATGCCAACGGTTGTACGTCCAATGCGACTGTTAATGTGACTACGATCAACACCCCACAAGCAGCGATCGAAGCCAATGTACTAGAAGGTTATATGCCGCTAGGCGTAGTATTTACCAATCTATCTACTAACGGTTCCATTTACAATTGGGACTTCGGAGATGGAGGCACTTTCAGCAGTTCTTCCACCGAATCGGTGAACCATGTATTCAACAACCAAGGTACTTATACCGTTGTGCTTACCATTACCAATGAAGGTGGCTGCACGGATGCTGCATTTGTAGAAATACTTGTCTATGATCTTGCGATCTTGAACATACCTGATGTTATTACTCCTAATGGTGATGGCTTAAATGAAGAGTTCAAATTTGGCTTCAATAGTATCAAAACATTCGAATGTGCGATCTATAACCGTTGGGGAAATGAAGTGTATCGTTGGAGCGATTTGACCAAAGGTTGGAATGGAAAAAACAAAGGTGGACAAGATGAACCTGAAGGAACGTATTATTATGTGATCAAAGCAGAAGGCTTTGATGGCACTGTTTACGATCTAGATGGTCACTTGACGATTCTTCGATAAAAAGAAAATGATACAAATAAATAAAGGCTGATTCTTCTTTGAATCAGCTTTTTTTTTGATCGCATAGGAGTATTAAAAACGACTCGCTTCTTCGGTTTTAGAGGAACCGGAAACCATTTTGTTGATCATATTGATTTCCGCTTCGGTCAAGTAACGCCATTTTCCGGGTGCTATTCCATCGAGCGTAACATTCATGATCCTAACCCGCTTTAGGCGCATTACCTCATATCCTAAATATTCGCACATTCGACGAATTTGACGATTGAGTCCTTGAGTAAGTACAATTCGAAATTCATTTTTACCGATCGCGTGCACCTTGCATTTTTTTGTAACGGTATCCAAAATTGGAACTCCCGACCCCATGCGCTGAATAAAATCTGGAGTTACGGGCTTGTTCACTTTCACAATGTATTCCTTTTCGTGATTGTTGCCCGCGCGCAATATTTTATTGACAATATCGCCATCATTGGTTAGAAAGATCAATCCTTCTGAAGGCTTATCTAATCGTCCAATTGGAAATATACGTTTGGGGTGTTTGATGAAGCTGATAATATTGCCTTGTACGGTTTCATCCGTTACACATACAATGCCCACTGGTTTATGAAAAGCTATATACAGCGGGAGTTCTTTCGATTTTACTGGTTTGCCATCTACGGTTACTAAATCACCGTCCATCACTCTAACTCCCAATCCTGCTGGATGACCATTGACTTCTATTCGGCCACTTTCAATCCACTTATCGGCCTCGCGCCGAGAACAGATGCCTGTGTCGCTGAGGTACTTATTGAGGCGAATGCCCGGTG
>JBDKGH010000046.1:0-7921 GCA_039798265.1 Bacteroidota bacterium
CGAATCGCCTTTTCCAAAATCTCCAACGCCCTATCCATCTCTTCATCGGTGATGGTAAGGGGAGGGGCGATGCGGAAGGACCAAGGGCAACTTAAAAACCAAAAGCTGATTAAGCCGTTTTCAAGGCAGTCGAAGACTACTTTTTGTACTTGCTCTTCACTGTCCATGTCAATGGCGAAAAAGAGTCCGCGCTGACGAATTTCTTTGATGCCCGGCAAGGTGCGCAAATGATCAGCAATGCGTTTTCCTTTGCGCTCGACATCGGTAACTATGTTTTTTTCTACCATAAAGTCGATGGTAGCTGCCGCAGCGGCACACACCACCGGATGTCCTGCAAAGGTGCTAATATGTCCGAGCATAGGATCGTGTGTGAATTGCTGCATGCGTTCTTTAGAACTCACCATACAGCCAATAGGCATACCGCCGCCCAAGGCTTTGCCCAGGGTAAGGATATCAGGACTGATCCCAAATTGCTCGAAGGCAAAAAAAGTTCCCGCGCGTCCCATCCCCGCTTGTATCTCATCGAAGATGAGCAATGCTCCCGTTTCGTTGCAGCGCGCTCGTAAAGCATGCATATATTCCACCGAAGGAATGCGAACTCCCGCATCGCCTTGAATGGTTTCCATGATGATGCACGCCGTGGTATGGTCTATTTTGGATAAATCTTCGAGAACACCAAAACGGATAAAATGAACATCCGGTAATAGCGGACGGAAAACAGCTTTCTTTTTTTCGTTGGCACTAACCGATAAGCTTCCATGCGTACTCCCATGATAAGCTCCTATACAACTCACGATCTTCGACCGATGGGTAACACGCTTGGCCAGTTTTAAGGCAGCCTCGTTGGCTTCTGTGCCTGAGTTGACAAAGTAGCAGCAGTTCAGAGAGTCAGGAAGCAGTTGTGCTAAAGACTTCGCGGCATGTAGCTGCGCGCTCTGCACAAATTCGCCATACACCATAACGTGTAGATGCTTATCAACTTGGTTTTTGATGGCTTCTTTTACTCGCTCATTACCGTGGCCAATATTGCTCACGCCAATACCCGATACAAAATCCATATAAGCCTTTCCGTTTTTATCATAGAGGAAAAGACCTTCGGCGCGTTCAATTTCCAAGGCAAATGGAAACATGGTAGTTTGCGCAAGATGTTGGTCGAGTAAAATAGAAGATTCAGACATGGGGCAAAATTAATCTCTGATATAGATTTCATCCATAAAAATCCACGGTTTTCCGCCGGCACCAAGATGCCAATCAGGAATACGATCGAAAGCAGGATGAGCAACTATTTTCAAATAACGATACGTCGGTTTTGCATTTCCCGTGGCCATACCGAATGAATAAATAGAAGCTCCTTCTTCTTTTTGGCGTTTGGTTTCTTTGGCCGATCCGAGTGACTGATAAGTGATACCATCGGCGCTGGCGTAGAAGTCTATTTGCGAAGGATACCAGATCCATGATTTAGTGTCTTGAAGGCAAGAAACGAAAACATCGTGCATGCGTTTTTTTTCACCAAAGTCAATGATCACCTCTACATCTTTTCCGGCAAACCCTTGCCAAGTACCCGTGCGAAAATCGCTGCCACCACGAATGCCATCGATGAGTGCATCAGCACCGCCGCCGGTGTATTGTGCATCAAATGAAGAAGAAGAAACAACCTTTACTTTATTGTCGCGAATGAAGTAAGAGGCCACTGCTGGTTTGCTTTCTTTTCCATTCATTACCGCAATGGCCGTAATGGTGCATGATCCGGTGATGTCAAAAGGAGCGGTATAATCAAAAGAGCTTTTCTTTTTTTCATATTGAACCGTCACTTTCATTTTTGCCGTCGGTTCTGCATTGAATAAGGTGACCTTGGCCGTTTTTACAAAAGAACTCGGAGGACCTTGAATGATGGGAACCGGTGTGATAGCGGGAGCAGTCATTTGTGTAAACGGAATTTTTTCTCCCGAAGCACATTCGGCGATGGTCATGTAATGTTCTTTGTTGCCTGGGCAGATGGGATATTTGCCAGAAGCAGCGGCCACGAGCCATGCTGACATTTGCCCACAATCTTCGTTACCACAAAGACCATCGTCTTTAGTACCGTATAAATCAGCAAAAATTTGGGTCATCAATTGCGCCGATTTTTCGGGCGCAAAATGCTGGTATAAAAAGGACATTTGATGCGAAGGTTCATTGCCATGAGCATACTGTCCGATAAGGCCGGTAATGTCTGCTTGTTCACGACCGGTGGTTTGTGAGTTGGCTTGAAAAATGTGATCAACAAATTGCGCATAAGCTTCCGTTCCGCCCATGAGTCGAGCGAGTGAGCCCATATCATGCGGAACAAAGAGAGCGTATTGAAAAGCATTGGCCTCGGTGTAATTGAAGTTGACCTGATATGGATCGAATGGTTCCGGAAAACCGCCATTTCTGCGCGGGCGCATGAAGTGAGTAACAGGGTCAAACACATTTTTCCAACTTTGCGCGCGATCGTAATAAATGGCAGCGATATCGGGTTTATTGCAGAGCATGGCCATTTCAGCAATACACCAATCGTCGAAAGCAAATTCGAGTGTTTTTGACACACTTTCGCTGTGCGCATCGCCAGGGACATAGCCCCATTTTACATAATCTTTTTTCTCTTGTTGTGGACCATTGCTCGTGGCGATCATGGCTTCTAAAGCCAGTTCTTTTTGCTCGGTAATGATCCCTTTTCGGTAAGCATCGAGAATAACAGGTACACTGTGGTAGCCAATCATGCAATAGGTTTCGTTAGCGTGTAGTTCCCACACAGGCAACTCTTGGCGTTCTTTATACATATCGAGAAAAGTGCGCACCCAGTCGCGTGCTACTTCAGGCTCGAGTTCTGACATCAGCGGATGATAAGCGCGGAACGTATCCCACAGTGAAAAGATGGTATAGCGGTTATAGTCCACTTTTGCAATGCTGTTGTTCATGGTGCGGTAGCGTCCATCTACATCGCTCCACAAATTGGGCACCGTATAGCAGTGGTAAAGAGCAGTATAAAATTTGGTTTTGAATGGGTCATCACTTTCGAGAGGCGGGGCGATTTTGGCCAACTTATTTTCCCATTTTTTATCGGCATCAGCGCGGTATTGGTCAAAATCCCAATGCGGCGCTTCGGCATAAAGGTTTTTCATAGCACCATCTACATCAGTGCCGCTATATCCTACTTTGATGAGGAGGGTATGATCTTTTGGATCAGGAATAATCTGAGAGCTGAACACTTGCACTTGTTCCATATCAATGCGGCGAACGCCTGTGACAGGATCTTTTGTTTCGCTACTGAGCATCATTTGTTCGGGCTCGGTGAGCGGGCGGGAGAACACGGCATAGAAGTATGCGTGTTGGTTGGTAGCCCATGCGGAGGAAGTACGGAAACCATAAACGGCAGTATCGCCGATCATTCGGATATCGTACATCCCGATTTTATCGCGGTGCATAAAATCGAAGAAAAAGCGACAGGTATCTCCTGGTTGAAAAGTATAGCGATGAATGCCTACTCGTTCGGTCGCCGTAAGTTCTGCTTTGATGCCATAATCATCGAGCATGACTTGGTAGAAACCAGGCTCTGCAATTTCTGTATCGTGCGAAAAGTGGCTTTTGTAGGCATCATTCCAGCGGTCAGCTTTGCGCAACTTTCCGTTGGTAGGCATGAAGAGAAAATCGCCCAAGTCGCTAACGCCGGTACCTTGCAGATGGCTATGCGAAAAGCCGTAAATCATGGAGTCGGAGTAATGATAGCCGCTACAGCCGTCCCAACCTTCGAGGCGTGTATCAGGGCTAAGTTGCACCAGACCGAAAGGAACAACTGCGCCTGGATACGTATGACCATGCCCGCCCGTTCCGATGAATGGATTGACGAAAAAGGTATTTCCCATTTGTCCGGGAGAGGCAGGCGTTACCAAAGGCGGTTCTGGTAGCGCAGCGGATTCCATCACGTCTTTATTGGGGCAAGCATAAAGAACAAAAAGGAGGGGTAAAAAAAGGTAGTATCGCATGGATACAAATCTAACGGAACTTTCGCTTTGCTAGTAACGGATAAAAACAAGACTTTTTTATTTGCACACGTTGCAGCTAGCCCGATCGTGATTCATGCCGTAGTGCAGAACTTGAGGTTTCTGCGGCTTTATTTTTTCTTGATAAACCAAACGTTGCGCGGAAGTGAGAATCAATTCCAACTCGATCTCGCGCATGTTTTTGATGTCCTTTTTCTTCTGTTGTAGTACAGATACTTTGGTGCTCAACGTAGCGCCATCCTCGGCACTTTGTTGAAGATCTTTTATTTGCTTATCGAGTGCATCGATTTCTGTTTGCTTCTTCGCATACAAGCTATCTAAGCTCAAGTTTTGTTTTTGAGAAAGACCCAGCTCTGATTTTATTCGCGACAAAGTGCGTTGATCTTGCTCTGTGATTTGAGCAAATGTCAACGAGGGAAGGAATATTAAAAAGAGAAGAAGGACTTTTCTCATGATTCAAATATACAGAGAACAGCCCATTGGAGGGAGAATCCGCATTGTATTCAGAAAATTTGTACATTTGCAAAGCATTTGGTTTTTCGAAGCCCATACTTCGAAAATGAAAAGGGAATGGTGATAAGCACCAACTGTACCCGCAGCTGTGAGTTTCATCCAGCTTGTTGTCAACATCAAACGCCACTTTTTGTATGGAACAAAAGGGAAGGCCGACAGCAAGTGAAACGAGTCAGAAGACCTGCCAATGTTTTAACCCCCAAACCGTCCGGGAATAGACGGGTAAGGAACATGAAACAGTTTTTGCTCATCATATCATTATTGATTGCTTCTGTGCTGCGCGCGGGAGACGAGGATTCTTTGCCTCCGCATGAATTGGCTACTGTTTCCATTATTGAACAGTACAAGGCGCGGATGAATACCACGGGTTTTGTTGCGCGTGGTTTAGATAGCATTCAAGTGACGCGTTTTTTGAGTGCAGACATCGGTCGTTTGTTCGATCAGCTAGGGATGGTAAATGTGACTACTTATGGCGCTCCAGGTGGTGCTGTATTAGCGAGAAGCAATGGACTTGCACCCGATCATACCGTTTTGTTTTGGCGCGGGCTGCCTTTGAATTCGCCTACATTGGGGATGGCTGATTTATCATTGGTGCCGGTTTTCTTTTTTCCCACAACCAATTATAACGTAGGCGTTAGTCTTTCTACGAACACACGCTCTGCCTTGGCGGCCAATATTGGGTTGAGTGCCCCTTCATTGCGGCGTGATCGCGCTCAAGTGGAAGTTTTTCAAGAATACAGTTCCCTTAAAAATTCCTTTACCGGAGCAGGAGCCTATCAGACGTTTGGTAAATGGGTGGGGACGATCAAAGTCTTTTATTCTGATTTAAAAAACGAATACAAGTTTACGGACATCCAAGATTATAGGCCTGTTCAGGTAGTTCAAAAAAATCACCGTGGGCAGAATTGGGGAACATTTACCGAGTGGCGCAGAGAAGGTAAGCACAGCTGGAATTTAACTTTTTGGAATGTTGAGCGGGGCATGAAGCTTCCCAATCCGATTGGACTAACGGGATCGATGGATCAGTATCAAGATGACCGACAGATACGTTTTATTGCGGAGCACAATACTTCGTTTTTCAAAGAGAGAAATCCAGCCTTTTCAAGCCCCGTTGTGCGCGTTTATCGATTGTTGCAAAGTGTATCTTATCTGCGCGATGAGCAATGGTATCGTTCGGAAGGTGCGTCTGCGGTTAACTCGCATGTGCAGATTGATCAAGGTCAGATAGGCAATACACTATTCGTTACGAATTCTAAAAACAGCTTGTTGCAAACCTTAGCGTTAAATGCGAATACAACCCGCGCGGTGTACGATGGAACCCGAGAAGTAAACATGAACAGTGTTTATGGTAATGCCGGAACAAATTGGCATACAGAAAAATTTCAAGGTTCCTTTTCTGTTGGTGGTGAAATACGTGAAGCTTGGGGAGCAGCGCATGCCTTGGCTTCTAGTATAGAATTCATTCCTGAAAGAGAGGGAAAGCACTATTCCATATTCGGTTTGTCGGTATCACAGCGAATGCGCCTGCCTGATATGAATGAGCTGTATTGGGAACCAGGAGGAAATCCTGATTTGAAGCCAGAAGTCAACAATAATGTTCAACTGATTTTTACTTCCTCGGGTTTATTGAGTAAACATGGTGAGTATACCTACGATTTTAAATCGAATGCATCATATAGCGAAGTGAGCGATTGGATACAGTGGATACCCATGGGCAATTTATGGTCGCCGGTCAACTACAAAGACGTTCATGTGAAAAGTGCAGAAGTGGATTTAACACTCACTCACAAGCATTATACCTACAGCACTTCATTGACTAATCGTTACCAGCTGACGGATGCCAAGGGCAGCAACGGTGGCTGGAATGAAGCGGAGATATTCGATATGGTGTATACACCTCGACATCGTTTTTATACGGAGCTCAATCAAGCTTGGAAGAAAATTAATTTCAGCGTGGCTTGGCGTTATGTGGGACAGCGTGAAACAGATGAGAGCAATAATGCGCATTTCGCTTTAGCTGCTTATCAGACGTGGGATGCCAGCGTTGCTTGGTTATTTCAGTGGAAAAATTCAGAAGCCTCGTTGCGATTGAGAGGTGATAATTTGATGAATGTGACCTATCAGTCGGTGAGAGGATATGCTCAGCCAGGACGGGTGATTTCACTTCAACTGCACTGGCGATGGCATCATGAAAAGAAACAAGAACAAGAAATAAAAATTTTAGATAATAAGAGATGAAAAAGATTCTTTGGTTAGTGGCCGCGATGGCATTTGTATTTACTTCATGCAAGCCGGAAGAAGAGGAAGAAACAGATTCAACGAGTGATTACTCTTCGGGAGCTTACATCGTGAATGAAGGTGCCTTTGGAAATAACAACGCCTCCATTACGTGGGTAGGAAGAACAGGTGAAGTGCTTGCTGATCCTTTTACGGAGGTCAATGGCGCAGTAATCGGAGATGTGTTGATGGATGTTGTATTTAAAGGTGATCGTGGTTATGCGGTGCTCAACAATTCTCAAAAGGTGATCGAGTTCAATGCAAAAACCTTTGCCTTCACCCGATCATTTGACGGATTTACATATCCCCGCAATATGATTATTGGATCAGATGGTTATGGTTATTTGACCAACGGAAGTATGGCAGGTACGGTAGAAAAAATTGATTTAACCACGGGCACTGTAGTGGGTTCCGTAGCTGTGGGCAATGGTCCGGAAAGCATGGTGGAGTATGATGGTAAGCTATTCGTTTGCAATACCGGCGGGTGGGATTTTGATAATAAAATTTCGATCATCAACTTGAATACATTCACGTTAATCACGGACATCTTCGTAGGAGATCGCCCGAGCGATATCGCAGTAGATGCGAATGGCCATTTGTGGGTATTGAATGCAGGAGCGATTTTTTATGATGCGGACTGGAATGTGATCGATGAAACACAAGCTTCTCTTACGCAGATTAGCCCGAGTTCTTTCGGCGTATTAGGAACGTTATCCATTGGTGTGTTAGGAGATCATCCAGTGAATCTGGAGATTTCTCCTAATGGTCAAACCATTTATATCGATAACCATGGTATTTGGAAAACCCCAATTGATGGAGGAGTATTTACCGAAGTGGTTGCCGAAAGTGGTTATGGATTTTCGGTGAATCCGTATGATGGACAATTGTGGGTATGTGGGGAAGCGGATTTTGTGAGCAACAGCACCATTAAACGTTATAATCCATCTGGTGCATTGATTAAAACATATACGGGGGGAATTGGGTCTCGAAAAATTGTGTTTAAAAATTGATTCTGGGGGATTCGCCCGTAAACATGTGATTTTCGAATAACGATCACATCGAATATGATGATGCGTATTTATGGGAGTGATTATATGATAGCGCATATA
>JBDKGH010000047.1:0-24872 GCA_039798265.1 Bacteroidota bacterium
CAGAAATAAAATACTCATATACACCAGGAGAGGTAATTTCAAAGATTCCCACTCCCGTATAAGGTGCTGTTCCTCCGTTAGCGGTTACTTCAATATCAATACTTTCTCCCGCACAAGGAAGTGAAGCATTAGTGGCCGAAACGGTCAAAGGTGCTGGCTCGTCTACAGAGATGGAAGTTGACGAAGAACATCCATTGGCATCGGTCACCGTGTATTCATATGAACCTGCAGTTACGATGAAATTGCCTATTCCAGTATAAGGCGCATTACCTCCTGTGGCGCTGATCGCCACCAATGTCGATTGGCCATTACAGCTGATGGGATCAAAGTCGGCTATGGCGTTTACGGGTTCAGGCGATGTAATTTCAAAAGTTTCTGAGTAGCTATATCCGTTGATGTCAAAAATTTCCACGGTGTAAAAACCGGCGCTCAAATTGTCGCGATCTTGATCAATGGTTCCATCATTCCACACATAAGTGTAAGGCGGTGTTCCTCCGAAAACATTGAGGTGAATGTTGCCATCACTAGCGCCTGAGCAAGTGGTATTGGTGGTTAACGATTCAACAATGTAAGGAGCTGGTTCATCTATGCAGATAATGGATTCTGCAAAGCAGCCCAACGCATCGGTAATGCGAACGGTATAACAATCTGCTGGTAGTTCGTAGTTGGTTTGATTGGGCACCACTGTATTGTTGATGCTATAAGTGTAGGGTGCGCTTCCTCCTGTGCCTTGAATGGTGAGTATTCCGTTGGTTCCTGGTACGGTAGCGTCAGTAGCACTCACATTGATTTCTAATAGCGACGGTTGAGTGAGGGTAACAGAGGCCGTAGTAGTGGCGTTAGCAGCGTCAGTAACTGTAACAGAATAGGTGCCTATGGCTAAATTGGAAAGGTCTTCATTTGTAGATCCAGTATTCCAAACAAAGGTATAAGGGGCTGTTCCACCACTAACAGTTAAGTCCACAGATCCATTGTTGAATCCAAAACAACTTGGGTTAGTAGAAGTAAGAGAGGCCGCTAACGGAATGGCTTGTGTCAGCGTGAGAGTAGTAACACCTGCATTATCGCCACCGGTTCCGCCATTTCCATTTACACAAACGCCTGATGCATAAAAGCGAATAGCTCCTACTCCTGTGGCGGGTGCGGTCCAGCGGAAATTGAATTGATTGTTATTGGTTACCCCATTGTGCTCTACATAGGTCCTACCGGTATAGGTTCCTGTAGTAATGAGTTTTTGCTTCACGTTCGAGGCAAGGTTCGAATATCCGCTTTGAGGTAAGTTGCCGGGAGTGGTAAGCGCTGTCATTTGGAAGCCATATCCCACTGGGGTTCCGGATGTTTTGGTTACGGTTACTCGCATATCATAGGCAGTGCCGGGTAGGTAAGAAGTAACGGGTGTGGTAGTTCCCACCTGAAAGGCTTGGATACTAACGGTAGTTACTCCAAATACGCCACCGCTATGACAGTTAGCGCAGGTAGAAGATTCATTGGGTGCTCCAGTATTACCAGTATTGGCAGCGGTAGCGCGCCCATTTGAGGAGCTGGTAAGTACAATGTAGGCGGTAACTATAGCAAAGAGTGAAGCAACTATTCTGTGTTTGCGCATGGTTTAATTCGTATCGGTTTGTAAGCTGATTGCGAATTAAACAGTTTTATGCCCGTGTGGTTCAAAAACTTACCTGCAAAAAATGGAAGGCTAATACCGAAATTTTATTTCCCAGAGCCTTTGAGCACGATGAGAATGGTGTAAAAAAGTATTTTAATATCCATAGCCAATGACATACTCTCGATGTACAGAATATCATACTTGAGACGCTGCACCATTTGATCTACATTTTCGGCATATCCGTATTTCACTTGTCCCCAAGAAGTAATACCTGGTCTTACGCGGTGAAGGTGGCGGTAGTGTGGTGCTTTTTCTGTAATCAATCGAATAAAATGCTCGCGCTCGGGGCGTGGTCCTACTAGCGACATATCGCCTTTCAGCACATTAAAAAACTGAGGTAATTCATCCATGCGGGTCTTGCGCAGCCATCGACCAATTTTAGTTACACGTGTATCATGTGCTGAACTTAATTGTGGCCCGTTAGCCTCTGCATTCTGCACCATCGTACGGAATTTATAGATCATAAACGGTTTCCTCGATTTTCCAATTCGCTCTTGTTTGAAAAAGATAGATCCAGGCGAACTGATTTTTATACTCAACGCGATCACCACCAAAAAGGGGAAAAGCAAAACCAAAGCAACCGCAGAAATACTCAAATCCATAATGCGCTTCACCGAAAATTGCCAATCGGGCATGATGGCGTGGTTCACGCGGATAAGCGGAACCCCATATATGCTCGTCATTTTTACGGAACCACTCAAAATATCATAGGTATCTGGAATAATGTTGATGTTCACCTTTTGGTCTTCGAGCACGGCCATAATATTTTCCAAATACTTATGGTCACCACTCTCTACTGCTATGATTACTTCTTCAATTCCTTTGGCTGAAATAATCTTCGGTAAATCGGGATATTTACCCAATAAAGCTGTGCGCTGGGTAAGCAGATTGTCAGCACCGTTTACCATCACAAAGCCCACAAATTTGTATCCGGGTGCTTTACGCATGCTTTGAATTTCATCGAACATAGCGAGCGCCTGAGCATTGCCTCCAACGATGATGGTGTTGAATCCTATTTTTCCCTGGTGAACCAACTTTACCGTGCGAGAGGTGAGCACAAGCCTGCTGGTAAGGGTAAGGAAAAAATGAGAGACAAATAACACCGAAAAACTTTTGTAGTAATAGCTGTAATGCGGTATTTGGTCGTCCAACAGCAGAACAAAAAATAACACGATTACACCAAGCAACGAGCTAATAAAGATCTGCCCAAATTCTTTTAGACGATGTCTTCTATAAATGTTGTTGTAATGTCCGCTCAAACCATAAATAGCGATCCAAAAAAGAGGAATACACAGCAGACCTAACCAGAAATTATTATCGAGTTGAACGTCGATCTCGTAACCAAACTTGATTGATTCCAAATACTTTTTTCTAAACACATACAGGATAGACCATGCGCAAGCCGCACAGAACAAATCACTAACGATGTATTTAAAAATTTGTCTTTTGGAATTCATATCATTGATGACTTCCGAACGATCTTATTGATCGAACCGCACGAATTTTAAGTTGTCTAAATAAATTTCAACGGGCTGACCATCTGTGTCAGGTGTTGACTCGAAGTAGAGTTCAAAGAAATCGGCATTGGGATTTTCGATAGGCACCGAACCCATGTCGATGTAAATTTTATTCCAAACAGGATTTCCTTCGCCGCTAGTAGTGGGGTTTACCACCAACACCATGTTGCGTTTGGTAATACTGCCATCATTTGAAATAAGTCCAATCGCAAATCGATTGTTGCAACTGTAATTCATTTCAAGCATAATGGTATTACCACTCGTAAAGGTCAAGTTTTCATCGTCTTTATAGTACAACACACTCTGTGAAGAGGTGAGTTTTCCTAAGCCCGAACGATTACCTTCAAACACTAAATTATCATCGGTTACCACCTCAAAGGTGCCGTTATTGGTACCCGCGGGAATGAGGAAGTTTCCACTTTCAAATCCTTTTTGATCAATCAACAGGTTTTCGAAATATTCGAATCGCGGTTTTACCGTATCTGTTTTTAAAGCAGAAAAAGTTAATGTAGTATCAAAAGGAACGTAAAATGGATAACGAATGCGCGTATCGCTAAACCCATTGTTTTTGATGCCGGCGAAAATGCGCACATTTTGACTGCCTTCTTTGAGCACGGGAATATTCGCGGGCAAATCATAGACGCCCATGATGTCTTCATTCACATAAACCCATACTTCGGTGATTTTCTGACTAGAAGTACCTTCACCAGGTCCGGTGGTAAAGGTTAATGAGGGGATATAAATATATCCCGGCTCTTGCTCATCAGGATTGATGAGGTTGCACGAATTAAATAAGACGAGTACAAAAACAATGAAAGCAGGCAGACGCATTTCTATAATCAAGGGTTTGGCAAGGCGGTGAAATTAGCAAAGGGAAGCCATTCCACCACTACGTTAACGCTGAAACCTGCATATATTGCGTGAAGGCGAAGTTTTTTTTATAGCCCTAATGCTTTTATTAGTAGTGCGTTATTAGTCTTCTTGAAGAATGACTGATTGGCGCATTTTTTCTAAAATCAAATGAGCCACCTCTAGGGCGCGAGCTCCCTCCACTAAAGGCACTACTGTGGGCTTATTGCCATTTATACTTTCGGCAAATGATCGCAACTCTTCTTTAATCGCGTTAGTTTCAGTGATTTCCGGCTTATCGAAGATGATTTCTTTTTTGCCCTTGTCTCCCAAGTCTATCGTCAGTGCAAAAGGATCAGGTTCCCCCGCAATTTCGCGCATGCGAACAATTTCTGATTGTTTTTTGAGAAAATCGACACTGATATAGGCATCGCGTTGAAAGAATCGCGATTTGCGCATGTTCTTCAACGAAATACGGCTTGCCGTTAGATTTGCCACACATCCATTATCGAGTTCTAAACGCGCATTAGCAATATCGGGAGTGTCACTTAACACAGCAACACCACTAGCCGAGACCCGTCTAACATTGGCTTTGGTTACAGAAAGCACAATGTCTATATCATGAATCATCAAGTCCAATACCACTGACACATCGGTACCTCGCGGATTGAACTGCGCAAGGCGGTGTGTCTCGATGAATTTTGGATTGTTGATGTACGGCTGCGCAGCTATGAAAGCGGGATTAAATCGTTCTACGTGCCCTACTTGTGCTTTCATGTCGGCCTCACTGGCCAATTTGATCAGCGATTTGGCTTCTTCGAGGGTAGTAGTTACTGGTTTTTCAATGAAAACATGGCACAACCGCTTGAGCGCCGCGGAGGCACAGTCGTAGTGAGCAATAGTAGGTGTAACGATATCTACCACATCTACCGAATTCAACAAGGCGTCCAAACTATGAAAGGGCATCACCTCAAATTGATCTGACGCAACTTTGGCAGCCTTAATGTCTGGATCAAAAAATCCAGCAAACTCGTAAACATCCGAGAGCTCTCGAATGCACTTCATATGTATTCTGCCTAAGTGGCCTGCGCCAAGTACTCCTATCTTCAACATGATGGTCTATCTCCTATTCCTTTACAAAAATGCGGGAGGAAGGAATTTACAATCGGTCGTTGATTTTTACTTTTCAACAAAGGCGGGCGGATGAATAGAAGGACTAGTTTTGAAACCATATGCTAGTGGATAATTACAGGCACAAAGGCTTAAGGAAGAAGTTGATTCAAGAATTAGCGGAGAGTGGAATTACCGACCCTTTGGTGTTGGAAGCCATGAATAAGGTGCCGCGCCATTATTTTTTATCAAGTGCTTTCTTAGAGTTTGCCTACGACAATAAGGCCTTTCAAATAGGGGCAGGCCAAACTATTTCAGCTCCTTATACTGTTGCCACGCAGTCGCAATTGCTGCGTGTAGAAAAAGGCATGAAAGTGCTGGAGGTAGGCACGGGTAGTGGCTACCAAACAAGCGTGCTCTGCGAGTTAGGCGCCAAAGTGTTTTCCATTGAACGCCAAAAACTGCTGCACGATAATGCCAAACTCTTGCTCAATAAAATGGGCTACAAGGCTACCCTTACTTACGGCGATGGCTACAAAGGAATGCCTTCGTATGCTCCTTTTGATCGCATTATCATTACCTGTGCTGTTCCTCGCTTGCCCGAAGAACTTTTGCTGCAACTCAAGCCTGGTGGCCTTTTGGTAATGCCCTACGGCGAAGGCGAGGTACAGGAGATGATGGTCATCGAAGAATTGCCTGATGGTAGTTTTGATCAAAAGATGTACGGCAAGTTCTCCTTTGTTCCAATGCTCGAAAAGCGCAGTAACAGCCAGTCTTAAAGTGTTCAAAGAGGGTTGATAATTGGTGTTGCTAATCGGCACTATTTCGGTGGTCATTTCTTATTTTTGATCACTAGCCATGAGGCTCTACCTAACTTTAATCGTCCTGTTTTTGAACGTGTTGTGCAATGATCTTTTTGCGCAAAGCACTCCTATTGCGGGTTCGAAAGACACAAAAAAGTCAGGTGATCATCCATCGGCATCTTCCGATGAGCACCGCGTAGTGATTAATTATTACCTGCCGGCAGATCAAAAAGAAATTAGCCGATTAGAACAATTGGTGGGAGCTTCGCTGAGTTTTTACCTCGATGGGGCGATCACTTGGGATGGCAATTCTGCCAAATCACGCAAGTCGGAAAAAGAAATGCTCGCCGATCTGAACAACATCGTGGTTGACGCGGTGAAGTATTATGAATTCAAAGAGCTCAATTCCTTTAAAGGTTTTTCGGAAGAGTTTAAAACACTACTTCACGATGCAGCCACCGCTAAATACAAGGCCCCATCAGGAGCTACTCAGCAAAAGGATGCGCAGGAACGTTATTTCTTTTTCCAGAAAAAAATGAGCGACCTCAAGCTCCGCGCAAATGTGGAAGTGGGAAATTTTGGCTCTGAAAATTTGCTCCTCTTAAAAGGCTCTGAAGAAGCCATAGTGGATCAACAAACCAAAGATAGCCTCCTTCGCGCGTTGCACTTTGACCCCAATCTTACCCTCAATCCCGAATCCAACGAATACAGCGAAGCCACCATTGCTTTGCTGAGTGTAGGCGATGAGTCTGTTTTGTATCCCGAAATGGCCATCAATCCAAATGACAAGGATTCGTTGAATCTCAATGAGCAGATCTTAAAAATGCTTCAAGCCAATAACGAAAAGTTGGACAAGATGCAGGGCGAAATCAATGATCTTCGCGCCGAACAAATGCGCCAATGGCAAGCAAGTCAAGAGAAAACAAATCAAGAACTGCAAACTCAAATTGAAGATTTGCGAAGCATGATTTTGGATCTGGTAAAAATGAACACGGGAGGGGCAATTACCAGTGTAGGAAACGAAATTATAACGGGACCAGAGATCACCAATTTGCCGGATGCCATCAATATTTACTTTGAAAAAGGTCAGGTGGTGTTGAATACAAACGCCCAACTGAGCTTAAATGAAGTGGTGGACATTATGGCCCGCAATCCACGTATGAAAGTGGTGGTAACGGGCTATGCCGATAAAACAGGAAACGAAGACACCAACCTAAAACTATCAAAAGCGCGAGCCCAACAAGTGAAACGATTCTTATCAGAAAGTGGATTGGAAGAAAATCGTTTTATCACTCGTTATCTCGGGGATACCAATTCGGCTAATACTAATCCTCAAGATCGCAAAGTGACCCTTACTTTTGTCGCTCGCTAACATCCTATTTTATGAAGATCATTTGCATCGGACGTAACTATGCTGACCACGCCAAAGAGCTTGGAAATAATGTGCCTACAGAGCCCGTGTTTTTCTGCAAACCCGATTCGGCCATTTTGCCCAAAGGCAATCCCTTTTACATTCCCGAGTGGACTTCTGATATGCATTATGAACTAGAGCTAGTGTATCGTATAGAACGGTTGGGGAAAAATATTGCAGAAGAGTTTGCTTCCCGGTATTACTCGGAAGTGAGCATTGGCATCGATTTCACCGCGCGTGATGTGCAAGAGGAGCAAAAGAAAAAAGGATTGCCATGGGAAAAGGCAAAAGCATTTGATGGATCAGCAGTGATCGCTAATGACTTTATCGCCATCGAAGCTTTGCAAAACAAGGAGAATATCGAATTCGAACTTTTTAAAAACGGTGAGCGGGTTCAGCACGGCCATTCTACCGATATGATTTTTTCAATTGACAAAGTGATTGCTCACGTTTCTCAATTTATGACGTTAAAAATTGGCGATTTAATCTACACAGGTACCCCGAGTGGCGTTGGTCCTGTTGCTCCTGGCGATGTGCTCGAAGGATTTCTCGAAGGTAAAAAAATGTTCAAAGTGCAAATCAAGTAGTGCTGTGACCATCATTCATCACGCGCGTTTGGGTACGAATTGATTCTGCATGCAAAGCGTCGAGATAAGCCTTGATGAAAGCTGGTGTTAGCCCCGCTTGTTCTGCCCATTCTGTGCGCGTTTGCAGTATTTCCTTCCAACGTTCGAGCTGCAGTATGGTAATGTGATGTTCCTTTTTGTAAAGACCAATTTGTTTGTTGATGGCTATGCGCTGTCCGAGTAAATGAATTATTTCTTCATCCACTTTGTCAATTTGTTCTCTAAAAAGCGCAAGTTGATTTTCGATTTGAACGCTGTCGGCATTGCTATGACGCACCACCAACTCCTTAATCAATTCACCTAAGCGTTCAGGAGTTATTTGTTGTTTCGCATCGCTCCATGCTTCATCTGGTGTAATATGACTTTCTATCATCAACCCGCTCATGCCCAGATCGAGGCCTTTCTGACCTACAGCAAAAAGTAGATCGCGTCGGCCGGAGATGTGGCTGGGGTCGCAGAAGAGTGGTATTTCTGGAAATTGAGCTTGAAGACTGATGGGTATTTCCCACATCGGCTTGTTGCGATAAATGGAAGTGCCATGAAAAGAAAATCCACGGTGCAAGGCCACCAACTTTTTGATACCCGCTCGGTGAATGCGTTCGAGCGCACCAATCCACAGTTGTAAATCGGGGTTCACAGGATTTTTTACCACTATGGGAATATCCACACCTTTAAGAGCAGTGGCTATTTCTTGCACAGTAAAGGGATTAACCGTTGTGCGAGCGCCTATCCACAGTGCGTCGAATCCGGCCTTCAAGCACAGTTCTACATGTTGGGCATTGGCTACTTCGGTAATGATGGGTAGTCCCGTTTTTTCGCGGGCTTCGAGCATCCATGCAATGCCTTTTTCGCCAACGCCTTCAAAACTATCTGGTCGGGTGCGAGGTTTCCATATCCCGCCCCGCAGGTAAGCGGTGGTTTTGGTAGCTGCCACGCGTTCGGCTGTAGCAATCATTTGCTCTCTAGTTTCCACAGAACAAGGGCCTGCAATGAGTCGCGGAAGCGCATCAGAAGGCCACCATTGTTGTATAGGATCAAGATCAAAATGTGTCATACCGCCAATAAATTGGGTTGCTAATGTAAAACAGGAAAGGCGCGGTGAAGTTGATCCGTGTTAGGAATAAAAAAAAGAGACCATCTTTCGAAGGTCTCTAGTTTCTAACTGAGGTTTCTTTTGCCTTGGAGCACTCAATTTAAAGTGCCCTGGACTGGACTCGAACCAGCACATCTTGCGAAATACGCCCCTCAAACGTACGTGTCTACCAATTTCACCACCAGGGCAAAGTCGTTAGCCTATGAAGACAAAAGGCCATTTCAAACACCGAATCCCGATAGTTTGAGAGGGCCTTCATCTTCTACTTTAGTGATTCCGCTGGGATTCGAACCCAGGACCCATACATTAAAAGTGTATTGCTCTACCAGCTGAGCTACGGAATCAATCTTGTTTTTTGCGGGCGCAAATATATGTAGGTTTATTAGAGAATTACTGTTTTTATAAAATTTATTTTGAAATATTTCTTTAGCCGCTGATAATGCGAGTGTTAACTGAGTAGGGGATAACGCTCGAATGGTTTGTTTGGATCAAAATGCTTGCGGTAGGTAATCAAGGTCCGGTATTTCTCCGACCCCAAGTTTTCTATCACACGCAACATTTTCGGATTGAAGTCGCCGATCCAGGTTAAAATGGTTTCTTCATATTTATTGAGGGATACAATGTGATCGCCCGCCCATTTGATCATGGCTCCTTCTACACCTTTACCATGATAATCGCGATCCACACCGAATATGATACCGACCATGGTCTTGCGTTTCGCAAACGTTTTATAGTATAGAAATTTCAACTTACCCCACCAGTTAAGGTTGCCATGGATGTGTTGGAATATTTCGTTGAGCTCAGGTAGATTGAGGTAAAAAGCTATGGGTTTTCCGAAGTGATACACGAACACCATGATGTCTCTGTCCATAACAGGTTTCATGGCTTTAATAATGTTTTTAGCTTGCTGAAGGGGCATGCTTTTAAAACCCGCAAATCCAGCCCAGGCAGCGTTGTAAATAGTTACAAAGTCATTGGCCAATTGCTCATCCGACTTGCCGCGTGCGTTAGTGATCGTGTAGCCGGGCTCCGACATTAAGATGTTGGTTTTTCGAACAAACACATCTTGTGCAGGCACATATAAATCGCGGCGATAACACCATTGCTCGTAGTAGAGCTGAAAGCCATAATCTTCGAAAAAGGCACGGTAGTAGGCGGGATTGTAATTCATCCGGTAACTATTCATGCTGGTGAAGTTTTCGACCAAAAGCCCCCAAAAGGCATCTTTTTCACCGAAGTTAATGGGGCCATCTACTGATTCCATACCTTCTGACTTCAACCAATCGCAGGCCGTATCGAGTAAAAGTCGGGCTGCCTCGGCGTTGGGGGTGCATTCGAAAAAGCCGATACCACCGGTGGGCTGATCTTGGCCTGCACTGTATTTTTTCCAGTGAAAAGCCGCAATTCGTCCAATGGCTATGTCGTTTTCAAAGAGTATCCAACGTTGGGCTGCTCCCTCTTTGTAAAACTTGTTTTTCTTGGGATCAAAAACTTTTTCAATGTCTTGTCGGAGATGCGGAATCCAATTAGGGTCGTTTTTATAGACCAAAAGTGGCACCTGCATCCATATTTTTTCTTCTGACGGAGAACTAACGAGTTTGGTTTTCAGCATAAAAGGCCATTAGAGACGGCGAAATTATGAAAGTCCTGCAGTTTTTGAGTTTTTTTCGGGCCGATGGTAGGGTAGAGTAGGCCAATGGTTGTGTTAGCAATTAGAGTATCAAGGCACTGAAAAAAAAATGATGCTTCATACAACTTTAGTTCACTTACCTTTGTCACAATCAAAACCAATTAACCCAGGAATGAAACGAATATTGATTTTGTTCGCATTTTTTGCAGGCATCGTAGGAACAGCCTCTGCTCAGCAAAAAGTGGCCAAAAACGAAGCAGACTACCAAATGTTGAAAGCAGCTGGTGAGAATCCTGCCGCTCCAGCTCAACCAAAGGCTGCTACTATTAAACCAACTGTTTTCTCTCCAGCTACTTTGAAGTTGGGCGGAGGCGGTTCTATTGGCACCGATTGTCAATGTATTCAAACCATTGATGAAACTTTCACCATCGCTCCATTTACGAATGGTACGGCTCCGGAATACCGCAATGACGACGGTAGTACCGCTGAAATCGATTTGCCATTTACCTTCTCTTTGTATGGTACAGACTATACGTCTTGTTTCATCAATAACAATGGTAACATTTCGTTCAACAACGCTTATAGCACCTTCTCTTCTTCTGCATTCCCTACTGCGAGCTTCGTAATGGTTGCTCCATTCTGGGCCGACGTAGATACCCGTAACACACAGTCGGGATTGGTTTACTACAAAGTAACCGATCACTCACTTACCGTTATTTGGGATGCAGTGGGTTACTTCAACTCTCAAGCTGACAAAGTGAATACCTTCCAGTTGGTAATTACCGACGGAACTGATCCTGTTGTTCCAGATGGAAACAACGTATCATTCTGCTACGGCGATATGCAATGGACTACAGGTAGTGCTTCTAGCGGTGTAAACGGTTTTGCCGGTACGCCTGCTACAGTGGGTGCTAACCTCGGTGACGGTACATCGTTCATCCAATTTGGTCGTTTTGATCACCCTGGTAGTGATTATGATGGACCGTTCAACAACGCGGATGGTGTTTCTTGGTTAGATAATACCAACTTTAACTTCAACTCTGACGTAATTACTGGTGCCGGTAACATCGCGCCAATCGTTCCATCTGGTTCTTTGTGCGATACATTATATGTATGCGCAGGATCAAACGCATACTTGCAGTTCCTTTCTCCAGAGCAAGATCAGGTGACTGATTTGATCTATGAAGTAATTGGTGCCAATAACTTGGTATTGACAGAAACACAAGATCAAGGTTCTTCTGAACTTCAAATTTTCGCTCCTCTAGATGCACCTAACGATACCTTGTTGATCAATGTATCAGGTACAGATAATGGCACACCTGCGATGTCCACTTCAACTACCTATGTGCTTGTAGTGCGCGATCAGCCTGAGCCTATCACCATCACAGCTTCTGATGTGGAATTGTGTACCGGTGAAACAATCACTCTTTCTATTGCAGATACCTACACTAGCGTAAGTTGGTCAACAGGTGGAAGCACGAATTCTATCAACGTTACTGCCGGCGGCACAGTTACCGTTACTGCAAATGATCAATTCTGTGAAACCACAGGGGAAATAGAAATAGTTCAATTGCCTTCACCAACACCAACCATTGGCGGAGTGTTCCAAGCTTGTGGTATTGGTACTACCGATATCTTCGTAAACGAAACTTATCCTGCTGTTGTTTGGAGTAACAACTTAACAACTACAACCATCGCTGCAGGTTCTGGTACTTACACAGTAACTGCTACCGGTGACAATGGCTGTCAAGGTACTTCTGCTCCTGTAACGGTTTTGATTATCCCTACACCAACCATCAGCGTACCAGATATTCAATTCTGTGTTTCTGATCGTCCGTTGAACGCTTCTATCATCAACTCAGTAAGCGGTGTAAACTATACATATGTATGGGATGCTTCTCCAAACCTGACCAGCACAACCGTTGCTAACCCTAACGTTACTGGTCTAACGGCTGACGCTACATTTACTGTTACGGCTTATCCTACAGCATACCCTGACTGCTCTTCACAAGAAGAAGTGACCGTTACTCTAGTGGATACACCAGTAATGGTGACCGATGATGAAGTGGTTTATTGCAACAACGGTCTTCAACTTGACGCTTCGGTAGAAAATGTTGATCCAACGTTTACTTACAACTGGACATGGACTCCTTCGAATTTCTTCTCAGGTGCCAACACGAGTTCTCCAAGTTTGGTAGGTATCATTCCTTCTGGTACAGTTGTAACTGGAACAGTTGCTGTTAGCTGGGATGCGCAATGCCGCGACCAACAAGAGGTAACCGTTCTTATTCCAAACGCTCCAGAATCATTCCCAGCTGTAATAGATTCAATGTGCGTAGGAAGCCCACTGAATTTGGTGGCGGGCACTCCATCTGTGCCAGTTGATTACCAATGGTTCTACTACATCGTGACCCCACAAGGAAATGATAGCATCATTTTGTTGGGTAACGAGCAAATTCAAGAAGTCGTTTCAACGGGTATCTTCTATGTTGAAATGTCAGAGCCTGCTTGCGGATTTACTTCTGTTTCTCCTTTCTATGTGAACACTTATGCTTGTGATATCTTCATTCCAGACGTGATCACGCCAAATGGTGATGGCTTGAATGAAACTTTTGTCATCGAGAGCCTTGAATTGTTCCCAAATAGTACCTTAAAGATCTTCGATCGTTGGGGTGGATTGGTTTACGAAAGCACTGATTACAAAAACAACTGGGGCGATCCTGATGCTCCCGAAGGAACCTACTACTTCATTTTAGAGTGGGTGAAAGACGAACAAACGACTACACCGATTTCTGGATACTTCACATTGTTGCATTAATCGTGGTAACGAAATAATAAAAAGGCCTTCCCGAAAGAGAAGGCCTTTTTTATTACCCCTATTTTTGCCCAATGGATGCGATCACCGAATTGGGGCGACTGGCTCAATTACTTAGACAGGAACAGCAAGAAGATTTTAAGCTGCATGAGATGTATCTCAATCAACGCAGCGTAAAAGATCGTCGTTTGGCGGGCATTACTTGGTTTCCCTTGAAGGTTATCGAAACAGGCTATGGCATGGGAGCATATCCATTCATGGTGGTAGAAAATCCCGGAGAAAAACACCGCCATTTTTTTCAACCAGCTTCACCCGTTTCCCTTTTTAGCGCAGCTCCCGGAAATGAAGGGGAAAGTATAAAAGGAACCATCGGTTACGTAGATGATAGCCGCATGAAGATTACCTTTTACATGGATGATCTCCCCGATTGGACAGAGGAGGGAAAGCTGGGGGTTAATCTACTATTTGACGGTAAAACATATGATGAAATGTTCAAAGCCATGAACGAGGTCATCAATGTGCAGAAAGGCCGTTTGAAAGAGATCCGGGATAAGATATTGGGTTATGAAACACCGGCCTTTTATCAAGTAGAAAAAGTCAGCAGCGATGCATTGAATGCATCACAAAACGAAGCGCTGCAGATGATGTTAGATGCCGAGGATGTCGCCATTATTCATGGTCCTCCCGGTACCGGAAAAACCACCACACTCGTTCAGGGAATTCGTCACCTCACTAAAGACGGTAGGCAGGTGATTGTGTGTGCCCCATCGAATGCGGCTGTGGATCACCTTACTCGAAGTATAGCTGCGCAAGGAATTCGTGTTCTCCGTTTGGGAAATTTAGCAAAGGTGGAAGAAGATAATACATCCTATACCTTGGATGTATTGCTCCAGCGGGATAAGGACTTTAAGCAAATAAAAGAATTGAAAAAACGCGCTACCGAACTTCGAAAAATGGGAGGCAAGTACAAGCGTAGTTTTGGAAAAGAGGAAGCGGAACAGCGCAAGCTGATTTTTCGCGAAGCAAAAGAACTGAATCGTGAGGCCCGCGAATTAGAAACCTATTTGGTGCAGCGTACGATAGACCAAGCGCAAGTAATTACCTGCACGCTCATCGGTAGCACACACGAATATTTGAAAGAACGAAAATTCGCAGCGGTGATCATTGATGAAGCAGGCCAATGCATCGAGCCCGCTGCTTGGGTGCCCATCGTAAGAGCCGAAAAAGTAATCATGGCGGGCGATCCTTTTCAGCTGCCCCCAACGGTCAAAAGTCAAGAAGCGGCGAAAGCTGGTTTAGCGGTTTCCCTTCTCGAAAAATCGGTCGAAAGGTTGGAAAAAGTGAATCTGCTGCGCACGCAATATCGCATGAATGAGAAGATCATGCAGTTTTCGAATGTGCAGTTTTACAAAGGGAAATTAGAAGCTTTTGAAGGAGTAAAAAACAGATCACTCGAGGCATCGCCAGAGGTAGTGGAGTGGATAGATACTGCCGGCTGCGGCTATCAAGAAGAAGCGGGTGAGAATAATGAATCACTGGTAAACAAAGAAGAAGCGGCACTGATCAAACGACACTTGGAGACGTGGGTTCATACTTCACCTCACACTGAAATCGCAGTTATATCTCCTTATCGCGCACAAGTAGAATGGCTAGAAGCAGAGCTGAAAGAGTACCCCAATGTAACAGTGAATACCGTTGACTCTTTTCAAGGACAAGAAAGAGAGGCCGTTTACATCAGCTTAGTGAGAAGCAACGAAAATGGAGACATCGGATTTTTGAAGGACTATCGCCGAATGAATGTGGCCCTTACGCGCGCTATGAAAAAGCTTGTAGTGGTGGGAGATAGCGCCACCTTGGGCAATGATAAGTTCTATGCTGCGTTCCTAGATTACATAGAGTCCATCGGTGCCTATCATACGGCATGGGAGTGGATGGCCTAATTGATTAACTTTGTTGAAATGAATACGAAAATGAGAAACTACCTACTTCCCTTCATGTTCATAGCGCTTTCATTGGGTGCTTGCAAAAAGGATGAACCAGCACCAACAGAAACGCCAGATGCTCCTCGATTGATTTTCAAATTTGCTTTTGATCCCAATCAAGAACGATTAAATAATCTCGGTCAACCAAGCACAGTTCCCGCTGGTCATGCGGCACAAAGTCCAATCTTTAACTCGATTTCTGCACATTACCTAGAAATGGCGCCTTCTGCTTTTACAGCTTTAGGCGGGGGAGAGGTATTGTATGTGGGCCCAGAAACGTCAGCTGGTGGCGATTTGGCCATCGACTTCGGCCAATCGAAGGTGGTAGCGGCGGGCGAACGTTTTTTCTCGATTCCTTTAAGTCAAGTTACTCCAGGCGATTATGAATACATGCGTGTGTCTTTGGCGTATCAAAACTACAACATCAGCATTCGTCAATCGGGCTTCGATTTTCCGGGCACGCTAGCTAGTTTTATTGGATATAATACCTATATCCAAAACTACACGATCAATTCTCAGAATGTAGAAGTGAATGATGATAAACTTCAGGGTTACTGGGGTTTTGAAACCATGTTTATGGGTACACCTTATTGGACACAAGGCCAAGCTCCCGCAGGAGCTACTACGGTTCCTAATCCCATCTTTGCTACATCGCCTATACCTTCAGGCAGTTGTGTGGTTACGGCACCTTTTCAAGCTCCTTTAACCATTACAGGCAATGAAACGGAAGATATTGTGATCACCCTCTCATTATCTACCAACAATAGCTTTGAGTGGATCGAACAGAATGTGGACGGAAAATACGAGCCATCTGCTGGCGAAGCGGTTGTTGATATGGGTATTCGTGGATTGATACCGTACGTCAACTGATCATGCTTCTTCGTCGGGATCTTTGTACTTGCGAATCTGAACATTGGCACCTGCTAAGGTGCTGATGGCAGAAATCAATAGCGACAACCAGAATGCTGACCAAAAACCCGCGATGTAAAAACCGGGCACCAATTCTCCTGCAATCAAAAGAATGACGGCATTGATCACCAACAGAAACAAGCCGAAGGTGAATAAGGTCGCAGGAATGGTAAGCAATACCAATAGCGGTTTCAAAAAAGTATTCAAAACGGCTAGTACAATAGCGGTAACTAGCGCTTTCCAATTTTGATCGAAACGAACGCCGTCCATCAAATAATCGCCAATGATTAGTCCCAACGCGGTGACCATCATTTGAAAAGTGGCTCTCCAAAATGTTTGTGACATGTGCCAAATTTAGCTGATATTTTCCCCTTGCCTAAAAATGGTTATGCATGACCTTATTCACAGTTGTTGACTACTCAGTTTGGTAAGCGCAGCGAGGCACGTTAACTTTGTTGCCCATAATTACAAATCCCCCAATCATGAAATTTTTCATCGACACCGCTAACCTCGACCAAATTCGTGAGGCGCAGGATCTTGGCATCTTGGATGGTGTTACTACCAACCCAAGCCTTATGGCAAAAGAAGGCATCAGCGGCACCGACCGTGTGATGAAACATTATGTTGACATCTGCGAGATCGTTGGCGATGGTGATGTGAGCGCAGAAGTAATTGCCACCGACTTTGATGGTATGGTGCGCGAAGGCGAAATGCTCGCTGCTTTACACCCCAATATTGTGGTGAAAGTGCCCATGACCAAAGAAGGGGTAAAGGCGATTAAATATTTTACGGGAAAAGGTATTCGTACCAATTGCACTCTCGTATTCTCCGCTGGACAAGCTTTGTTAGCAGCCAAAGCCGGTGCTTCTTATGTTTCTCCTTTCGTAGGTCGCTTGGATGATATTTCTACTGACGGTATTCAGTTGATCGAACAGATCCGTTTGATCTATGATAACTATGGATACGACACCGAGATTCTAGCCGCTAGTGTTCGTCACCCAATGCACATTATTCAGTGCGCTGAAATTGGTGCTGATGTGATGACGGGCCCGCTCAGTGCAATTATGGCCTTGTTGAAGCATCCGTTAACCGACAGTGGTTTGGCGCAATTCCTGGCTGACCACAAGAAAGCTGCTGAAGCCGGTAAATAATAATGATCTTTCTTTTTTAACGTGGAGTTTGGCCTAACTTAGAGGCTCAAACTCCACGTTTGTTTTTTGGCCTATGCTCATCGAGATTTTTCCCAATAATATGGACGATCGTAAGATCCGTCAGGTAGTTGAAACTCTTCAGCAAGGAGGAATTATTATCTATCCTACGGATACGGTGTACAGCTTTGGATGCTCTCTGGAACAACCTAGGGCTATGGAAAAAATTGCTCGACTTAAAGGCATTAAACCAGAGAAGGCCAACTTTTCCATCGCTTGCTCTGATCTAAAACACCTTTCTGACTATAGCAAGCAGGTTAACAACAGTCTTTTTAAGCTCATGCGCAACGTGCTTCCAGGTCCCTACACCTTCATCTTGGAAGCAGGAAAAAATATTCCTCGACTGTTTTCTTCAAATAAAAAAACCATCGGTATTCGTGTACCCGATAATGCCATCGCCAAGCGCATCATCGAAGAACTAGGGTGTCCGCTCATTGCTACTTCGGTGCATGACGATGATGAGATCATCGACTACACAACAGATCCGCAAATGATCGAAGAAAAATGGGGAAACGAGGTGGATATCGTCATTGACGGAGGCCCCGGTGGACTAGAACCGTCCACTATTTTAGATTGCACCAATGGCAACATTGTGCTGGTGCGACAAGGCAAAGGAAGCGTAGAGGGCTTTCTAGAGCTTATGGATTAAGTCCTTTTCTTACAATACCATTCACATTCCATCGTTTGCAAGTTTAGAAAACAGTAAACCCGCAGACTTTGGCTCGATTTTACCTTCACATCTGGTAAAAAGTGTTTTGTAATGAATGGATTAAAATTAAGCCTGCTGCTACTGCTCTGCACCTTCGGTCTTACAGTATCAGCCCAAGAACCAATTGCTATTTATGATCGCACCAACGTGTATCGAGAAGCGCTAGAGCTTTTTGATCACGAAAAGTATGTGCCTGCAAAGGAAAAATTCGAGCAATTCATCGTTCTTGAATCAGACCCCCAAAATGCACTACGCGTCAATTCGGAATATTATCGAGGTATTTGTGCCTTGTATCTGTTCCATGCAGATGCCGAGTATTTGCTCGAAACCTTTGTACGCGAGCATCCCGATTCGCCTTGGAAGCAACATGCCTATTTCGAATTAGCCACTTTTAACTACAAGAAAAAATCCTATAAAAAAGCGCTAGAATGGTTTCAAGAAGTGGATGAATCTACACTTTCAAATAAAGAAAGGGTAGAGTTTCGTTACAAAAGAGGTCACTGCTATTTTGAAACAGGCGACATGAAAGCCGCCCGCGCAGATTTTTTGGAGGCTAAACAAGAAGAGTCAGATTACAAACAGGCCGCTACTTACTATTACAGTCACATCGCCTACGAACAGAATGATCTGCAAACGGCTTTAGAAGGTTTTAAGCAATTGGAAAACGATCCCAACTTTAAACCCATTGTGCCTTATTACATTTCACAGATTTATTACAAACAGAAGAAATACGATGAGCTATTGGCCTACGCGCCAGCGGTGCTCGATAGTGCCAATAATTCAAACACCAAACGAGCTCCTGAAATTGCTCGTTTGATTGGTGATGCCTATTTCATCAAAGAAAAATACACTGACGCTCTTCCTTACCTCGAACGCTATCACCAAGCTACCAATAAATCAGAAATTCAACGTCAAGATTGGTATCAATTGGGTTATGTGTATTACCGCGTGAATCAATATCAAAAAGCCATTGACGCCTACTCCAATTGCGCCGACGCTACGGATGAACTCGGTCAACTTTCTACTTACAACGTAGCAGACTGTTACCTCAAGTTAGATCAAAAGGAATATGCGCGTAATGCATTTGGTGACGCTTCGAAAATGGCATTCAACCAAGAGGTTCAAGAGGACGCTATGTTCAATTACTCAAAGTTGGCCTTTGAACTATCCTACAATCCTTTTCATGAAGCCATTACCGCGTTTGAAGATTACTTGAATACTTATCCCAATAGTCCTCGTCGCGATGAAGCTTATGAGTTTTTGTTGAACGTGTATATGAAAACACGCAACTACGAAAAGGCATTGGCGTCATTGGATAAAATCAAAAACAAAGACAACAACGTTAAAGAAGCATTTCAAGTAGTCGCGTATAACCGCGGTGTAGAATTGTTTCAAGCAACTCAATATGATGAGGCGGAAAAATACTTCGACAAAGTAGCCATCTATCCCATCAATCAAATGCTGCTTGCTGAAGCGAACTTCTGGAAAGCGGAAAGTTCATTCAACCGTCAAGATTACACCAAAGCCCGCGAACGATATGCGAAGTTCTTATCAGAACCTGGCGCTTTCAATAGCGAGTTTTATGGCTTGGCTCACTATGGAACAGGTTATTGTTATTTCAAGCAAGCGAACCAAGAGGATGTATATGAAATTGCACGCGATATTTATGCAAATGCAAATACGGCATTCCGCAAATTTGTCGATGGCGGTGGGGTAAAAGATCCACGCAAGTTAAATGACGCTTATTTGCGCATCGGCGATTGTTTCTACGTTAACAAAAGCTACACGCAGGCTATTCAGTATTACGATAAGGTGTCGGATAATTCCCTCGGCAATCGCGACTATGCGATGTATCAAAAAGCAATGAGTTATGGTTACGAAGGATTGAATGATAAAAAAGCATGGGTACTTAAAAATTTGTTGAGCGAAATGCCGCAATCCAAATTTGAAGTCGATGCAAAATATGAATTGGCTAAATCTTATTTGGTAGATAATCGTCTTTCGGAAGCGAAGACGTATTATAATGATATCCTGGCCAAACACGCAGCTACATCATACGCTAAGCTAGCATTGGTAGATCTATGTTTAGTTTACGTCAAAGAGAACAATGCAGCTAAAGTGAAAGAAACATGGAATCAACTGTATGCAAATTATCCGAATGATAAAGTGCTTGTGGATGCCGTATCAACTGTTCGTAGCACGTTGATCGAAGATTCCCAGTTTCAACAGCAACTGCGCGATATGAAAATCTTGAACGTAAGTGACGAAGACATCGAAGACGATGTATTCGCTAAGGCATCAGAACCCGCTTACGCTGGCAATTGCGACTTGGCAGTAGAAAAACTCAAGTCTTATTTGGCACAGTTCCAACCAGGCTTTCACCGCACAGAGGCGAATTATTTATTGGCTGAGTGTTATTTCAATAGCCAAGATTTTACCAATGCACTAGCATCATACATGCAAGTAGTCAATGCTCCGCTTTCTGACTACTCAGAGGAAGCGCACAAAGTGGCGGCGACTATAAATTACAATAACAAAAATTACGACGAAGCACGCGTGTTGTATGGTAAGCTCGAACAGATTGCCGTTTTAAAAACCAACTTGCTCGAAGCACAAATTGGAATGATGCGCTGCAACTATTTTATTGGAGAAAAAACAGCTGCAGTTGAATATGCAAATAAGGTATTGGATAATTCCGCAACACCTGATGAAATTAAAGTAACCGCCTACTTGTGGAGAGGTCGTGTGCGATTAGATAATGCAGAGTACGCAGGTGCGAAGTCAGACTTCAATGAAGTATTGAAACGCGGAGGTATCAACGGCGCAGAGGCTAAATATCACATTGCCGAAATCTATTTCCAAACGGGTGAATTCAAAAAGGCTGAAACAGAAGTTTTTCAATTGGTAGAAAAATTTTCTCCCTACGAAGAATGGAAGTATAAAGGCTTTTTATTACTCGTGGACATTTATGTAGGCATGAATGATCTTTACCAAGCTCGCTCAACCGTGAATGCCATTTTAAGTAATGTTGAAGAACAATGGGTGCTGGATGCGGCCAATCAAAAATCAGCAGAACTAGATGCCCTTGAAGGCAATTCGAACGGTTCGCGCCAATCTACCCAAGATGTTGAAATTGATTTAGGAGGATCTTCCAATGAATAAGCTTCATAATCCCATATATAAGATGAAAGTTGTTTTTGCCTTCATCTTTATGCTGAGTTGTGCATTGACTGTAAAAGCACAGCGCGATACGTCCATTACATTGAGTCAATCTGCCGAATTTACCGGCAATCTGCGACTCTTTTTACGTGACGCGAATAAACTCTCGACCCAGCCTTTAGTGAAAGAACAAATCGCTGAAATGACGAGCGTGAGATATACCACTTTGCCTACTCGCAAAGTATCGCTCATTGATCCCAAGTTAATACCCGCGGCAAAAATTAACGTCGATGAAAAACTATCGAAGTTATATCGCGGATATTTTAAAGGTGGTTACGGTACCTATTTCACCCCGCTAGTAGATGCTTATTTTACCGATGGACGTTCGAAGAAAGGTACCTATGGTGTCCACTATAAACACCTGAGCAGCGCCGGTGCAGTTACCCCAAATGACGAGGACAGTATTCCAGATCATTACAGTGATAATAAGGTAGAAGTATGGGGCAAGTATTTTTTGAAAAATGGCGCCCTTAATGGAAGTTTGAATTGGGAGCGAAACGTATCGCATTGGTATGGATTCGATCAAACGTTATTCAAAGACTCCTTGCCGAAGTTGCAAATGGATAGTTTGAAGCAGCGCATGAATACCATCGGCGGTAGCGTAGGATACCGCACGGCTAATCGTGATAGCGCTGATCTTAATTTGGCCTTTGATCTAGGTTTGCGCAATACCACCGACTTGTACGATGGAAAAGAAACCTTCGTCGATTTTACAGCCCGTGGTAGTAAGTTGATCAACACGGAACTATTCAGTGGCGAATTTGGTATCAACTACAACAACTTCAATTCCATTGGTCCAAAAGTATTGGCCACAGGAATCATTTATGACGCTGCAGACTCGGTGATTCAAAATAGAGGACAGGATAATGCCATTATTCGCTTGATACCTATGGCACACACCGTGTGGCGCGAATTACGTGCTAAAGTGGGTATGGGATTGTACATCGAAGCGCGCGGCGAAAATCCGGGTCACTTTTATCCATTGGCCGAAGTAAGCTACAATATGTTTAAAGGAATAGTGGTGCCTTATGCGGGTGTTCGAGGTAGTACTGATCCTACTACATATTTGGGTTTATATCAAGAAAATCCATTTGTGGTGTACAACCCTACTTTGCGCAATCGCAACAATAAGTTGGAACTATACGCGGGCTTAGGCGGCGCTATTTCAAAAACAGTTTCCTACAGCGCAGGTATCAACTCTTATTCATGGGCCAATTTCGCTTATTTCATCAACGACTCTCTTACCTCGGTGGGCAACCGTCAACTAGTGATTTACGATGACTTAAAAGCTATCAATATTCATGGAGAGCTCGCCGTTTATAGCGGTGAAAAATGGAAAACGAATGCACGTGTTGACTATTTTAAATACAATAGTGGTAACCAAGATCACGCATGGCATCAGCCAGGATTAAAAGTGACAGCAAGCGCTCAATACAATTTGAAAAAGAAATTTTCAGTAAGCACCGACTTATTTTACATCGGCGAACGCTGGGCAAAATCGAATGTGATGATCCAGAATATTGAGCCCAATGATGATGGTTCTTATAACATCAAGTTAAAGGGCTTTTTAGATGCGAACTTTAAAGTAGAGTACCGATACAACAAAAGGTTGAGTGCTTGGCTTCAGTTGAACAACACCTTTGCTCAGCGATACCAACGTTATAGCGGCTATAACACCCAGCGTTTATTGGCTATGATGGGGGCTACTTACGCCTTCTAAATGCCCTGAAAACGCCAAATTTTATTGACACTATTTAAACATTGAAAAAGCAGAACGTGAAAATTGGTGTTATTGTATTGCAAAACAGTATTTTACATCTTGTTTAGGTGATGTAGATTTGTTAATAATCAAAAGGGGGTGCAAGCCCCCTTTTTCATGCCCAAAGGAGGGCTCTTTCGTATCTTTGTGAGCCTTAAAAAAATGGTGGTTTTTTGGAAGTACAACTCTATTCAAAAGAGGTGCTTGCAAAGGATCTCCGTAAGGGCCGAAAAGCCCTTTTTTAATGCCTAAACAAATTCATCACGTTAACCTCAGAAGAGGCGAAAATTTTTATGAGCGAAGAAGTAAAATCTCCAGCAAACGGCAATTATACCGCCGACAATATCCAGAGTCTGGAAGGTATGGAACACGTGCGCATGCGCCCTGCCATGTACATTGGCGATATCGGCGTACGCGGATTACACCACCTCGTATATGAAGTAGTCGACAACTCTATCGATGAAGCTTTGGCGGGCTTTTGCAGCGACATCAAAGTATATATCAATGCGGACAACTCAATTACTGTTGAGGATAACGGACGCGGTATTCCGGTAGATATGCACAAGAAGGAAGGCGTAAGTGCTCTTCAAGTGGTAATGACCAAAATCGGTGCTGGTGGTAAATTCGATAAAGGATCATATAAAGTTTCGGGTGGTCTACACGGTGTGGGTGTGAGTTGTGTAAATGCTCTTTCTACGCATCTGAAAGCCGAAGTACACCGCGAAGGAAAAATCTATGTACAAGAGTACTCAATAGGTAAACCGTTATATCCGGTGAAAGAAGTAGGTACTACGGATCAACGTGGTACCCGTGTTACCTTCCAACCAGATGCTTCTATTTTCGATACTACCGAGTATAACTTCGAAACCCTTGCCAACCGCCTGAGAGAATTGTCTTTCCTCAACAAAGGAATCCGTCTCTCTCTCGGCGATCGTCGTTCACTCGATGAAAATGGTGAAGCCAAAGAAGAGGTTTTCTTCTCACAAGATGGTTTGGAAGAATTCGTTCGTTACATCGACGAAAACCGTACACCTATCATCAGCAAAATCATCCACATGGAACGCACCGATGGCGATATTCCTGTGGAGGTGGCCATGACCTACAATGATTCTTTTAACGAGAACATTCACTCATACGTAAACAACATCAACACCCACGAAGGGGGTACGCACTTGCAAGGTTTCCGTCGTGGTCTTACTGCTACGCTGAAAAACTATGCAGAGAAGAGCGGGATGTTAGAAAAATTGAAAATTGAAATTTCAGGTGATGACTTCCGCGAAGGCTTAACCGCAGTGGTTTCTGTAAAAGTTCAAGAACCACAATTCGAAGGTCAAACCAAAACCAAATTGGGTAACAAAGAAGCAGTAGCTCCGGTTAGCCAAGTGGTAAGCGAAATGTTGGAAGCCTACCTCGAAGAACATCCAAACGAAGCGAAACAAATCGTGAACAAAGTGGTGATCGCAGCGCAAGCTCGTATCGCCGCACGTAAGGCTCGCGAAATGGTACAACGTAAAGGTGTTGGCCACGGTGGCGGTCTCCCAGGTAAATTGGCCGACTGTTCTGAAA
>JBDKGH010000048.1:0-16917 GCA_039798265.1 Bacteroidota bacterium
CCTTTTATCCTTTCATCCTTTTATCCTTTTATCCTTTTACCCTTTCATCCTTTTATCCTTTTACCCTTTTATCCTTTTATCCTTTTATCCTTTTACCCTTTCATCCTTCCATCTCACGGCTAACACTGATATCAATCAGCCGCTTTGGTGACTTTGGTAACAGAGAAGGAATGCAATGAAATCGGAAGTTTGTGGTGATAATGATATTCACGCACAATATTTCCTCAGTATGAAAGTCGAACAGATTTATACAAATTGCATCGCTCATGCGGCTTATTACATTCAAAGCAATGGCGAGGCAGCTATTTTCGATCCACTTCGCGAAGTGCAACCTTACCTCGATCGCGCTCAAAAGGATAATGCGAAAATTAAATACGTTTTTGAAACACACTTTCATGCGGACTTCGTTTCCGGACATTTGGATCTCATGAATAAGACGGGAGCTGAAATTGTTTTCGGTCCTACGGCAATACCGGCCTATATGGCTACCATTGCAGAGGATAATCAATTATTTAAAATTGGCGACATTACCATCAAAGTACTTCACACTCCTGGTCATACCATGGAGAGCACATGCTATTTATTGATCAATGAAGAGGGCAAAGAAGAAGCGATTATCACGGGCGATACATTGTTCATCGGCGATGTGGGTCGTCCTGATTTGGCTCAGCATGTTATCGCAGATTTGACGGAGGAAAAGTTGGCTGCTCATTTATTCGATTCGCTTCGCAATAAAATTATGCCGCTAGCCGATGATTTAATCGTTTATCCCAATCACGGTGCTGGTAGCGCCTGTGGAAAACGGATGAGCAAAGAAACAACTGATACATTAGGTAATCAGAAAAAGACCAACTATGCGTTGAATCCCGCTTTGTCGAAAGAAGAGTTTGTGAAAGTGCTACTCGATGGCCTGATGCCGCCTCCAGTATATTTCCCGCATAATGTAATCATGAACATTAAAGGATACGATAGTTTCGATCATGTAAAGGAACAAGGTATGAGAGCTCTTTCTCCGGCAGAGTTTGAAACAGTGGCCAACGAATTGGGCGCTATCATTATCGATACACGCGATGCGCAAACCTTTGCCAAAGCTTTTATTCCCAATTCAATTAACATAGGCATCGACGGTAGTTTTGCTACGTGGGTAGGCACCGTAGTGCGCGATGTACAACAAAATCTGCTCATTGTAGCGGAAGAGGGCAGGGAAGAGGAGGTGATTACTCGACTAGCTCGCGTGGGTTTTGATCACGCCTTGGGCTATTTGAATGGTGGCATCGAATCATGGATGGCAGCTGGCAAAGAGATAGATCAAATCGAATCGGTAGGCAATGAGCAGTTGGTCGAGTTGATGTCAAAAGAAACGATTCATTTCCTAGACGTTCGCAAGGCAAGTGAATATAGCAGTGAGCACATCGTTGATGCGGTCAACGCTCCTTTGGACTATTTTAATGATTCGATGTCGGCCATCGACAAATCGAAAACCTACTATGTGCATTGCGCTGGCGGTTATCGTTCGATGGTGTTTATTTCCATTCTTCGTTCTCGAGGATTTGAAAACCTGATTGATGTGAAGGGAGGAATGAATGAGTTAAAAAAAATGAGTGAATTGAAACTGACCGATTACGTTTGTCCTACAACACTTTTGTAATTTTTTTGTGCTCAATCCACTATTTTTGGAGCATGAATAAAAAGGTCTATTTCATTTTATGGTTATCCGTATTTGGTATGGTGGGATCTTCTTGCGGACTTCGCGCATATAGAGCCCAAGCTAAGGAAGCAGCCATCATCTATTCGCCTTCATCAGGAAACGAAAAAGATTTTTCTATAGCTAAAAGCTTTTGCCTTGATGATGATACTTCCATCATAAAAATAAATACGGCCGGGATTACTGTTACTCAGTTTCAATTATTGAATCGATGGGGACAACCCGTAATGACCACGAAAGGTGCTGAGTTTATTCCTGCAAAAATGTTCCCTGTTCCTCCTGCTTCCATGTCCGAAATGGGAGCAATGACTTGGAGGTTAAGTTGGGTAAATGGCAGTGGCGCGAAAAACTATGTTCAAGGGAATATCAACTACTTGGGCACTAAGTGCAAAAAATAGGTGGTTAATAGAGGCGAAACACGTTGATTACCTTAGGGATAAAAGGGTAAATTGTCGTAAATTTACACCCGCTTAATCTAGACTAAGACCGAATTCATGCCTCAACTTTATACGTCTCGTGTTGTCCTCTTTTTATGCCTATTCTTGATAACTAACTTATTGTTGGGTCAGAACTGCATACAAGTTGGTACGAGTACGAATCTCAGTACACTACTAGCCAATAACCTTTCCAACTGCGGTGCTGGCAGTACCATCAACGTAACCAATGGTGGAACTACGGGTATTGCTAATGGTAATAATGTTACAACAGTGACCGCAACAGCTGGAGGTACCCTCACTGTTCAGATCGTCAATAATAACAACAATCCATGCGGACAGCCCATTACTATACCTGTAATCAATTCGTCATTTACTTCTACTGCTGCGAGTAGTTGCTTTACCGTAAACCTCACTGCTGCGGGGGGAAATCCAGCAGGCTGTACCTATTCTTATTTTATCGATGGACAATGGGTGGCGGCTAGTGCTTCTGGTAGTCTTTCCTACACGTTCAATAGCGGTGGTACTTTCCCCGTAAGACTGCGTGTTACCTGTGGTAGTTGTGTTTTTCAAAGTGCTGTATCCAACGTTACGGTGAATGGGGTGATTCCTACCTTGTCTTTTCAAGGGGATACTTATTTGGAAACGGTGCCTGTTACCAATTTGGAGCCTTTACCAACGCCCACACAGGAAAGCAACAATACTAATGTATTAGCCTATTGCGTCTATTTTGATCCCGGAGTAACGAATAACCAATTTCCGTTGACCTTTACTGATGGCAGTCCTGCTGCAACTGGCATCACGAATTATACGGTGGTGTACGACGGCAACCAAGTGTATAATTCGAATACAGCTCCTTCGAACATTGCTGTATCTCCAGTGCCTACCACGGATGGTTATCATACCTTGAGCTATTCGATTACCGCTAACGGCTGCACCTCCATAGAGATTTACCAAATTTATATTGCTGAGAATACTCCGCTGAATATGTCTTTGACACCCTCGAGCGGCTTCATTTGTATCAATAGCAATGTCAATTTTTCTGTTCCTTCGGATTTTATAAATTATCCTGCTGGTACAGAAATCACAATGGTCGTGGCTTGTAATGCTACGCTCTCCGCACCGCTAGATACGTTGTACACTCAAACATGGTCAGACCCATCTCTTGTTCCTTCGGTTATTTCATGGTCGCCCAACAGAGGTAGTTGCGGATGCACGAATAATAATTTTTATGTTTTTGCCTACGCTAGTAATCCATGCTATCCGTCCACTGCGCCAGGTATTAATCCATTTACGGTGCAAGATTCAAAGGCGGATTTTCCTTTTTTGCCTAGCTATTGTCAAGGTAGTTACACCTTTACTTGGCCAACTGCAGGCAACTGCGGTGGTACGCATGCTTGGCAATTGACGAGCCCTTCTGGCGTAGTCACCAACTTGGGTAACCCTGGTGCTACCTCCGTCACCGCTAATTTTAATGCTCCCGGTACATGGACACTCACACATACGGTCAATACAGCTAACTGCGGTAGTGATACGTTTACCGCTACGATTTGTGTGAGCGATAACGTAGCGGGAAATGTCAATTGGGGAAGTTATACCACTGGCGCAAGTGTCTGTTTATCTGGGGCAAGTGTCACCCTTAATCCTGTTTACACTCTTACATCACTGCCTCCATGTCCGGGGCAAGTCATTACCTATAACTGGTCTGTAACCACTACAGCATGCAGCGCTTGTGATAATGCCTCTCCTTGTTTTACGATCACTGGAAATGGAACGCCCAATCCAACGATCGTATTAACCTGTGCCTGTAATTACACCATTACTTGTTCTGTAACGGGCTGCGGCACGGACACAGAGACTTTATCTCTTTCGCTGGTTGCTCCACCCATTATTACCTCATCAACAATTTGCACCACTAATTGTCTCGGGCAAAATTGGTCTCCTTCTTCATGCATCACTGTTAACTCGTGTAATGGTATTGCACCATTAGCGAGCACCTTCACTTACAACAGTGTTGTGTACAACTGGTCTGATTTTATCACCTTTCCTTCCTCAGGTAACTATCCTATTGTTTTAACCTCTTCTTCTACGGTAACTGTAGGACTGTGCTCTTCTACACAGAGCATAACAGTGGTGGCAACACCACCGCCAACACCTTCCATTGCGGGGCCTACACAAGTGTGCGTGGGTTCTCCGTTTTCGCTTACTGCCAATGCTTGCGCTGGTGTGGGCCAATGGACACAAGGTTCAACTCCCATTTCAGCCCCCACCAATGTGACCATGCCGGGCAGCGCGCTCAACTATACATACAGTTGCACCGTAGGTGGTTGTGTAGGATCCGCTAGTTATACCGTAACTCCCTATCCCACATTTGCTGTTGCGATTAATGGTCCATCCACTGCTTGTTCGAACCTTCCTCCCCAACTTACAGCCAACGTCACAGGAACGGCTACTCCAGCAAGTTATGTGTGGACAGAGAACACCAACGTAGTAGCAGGAGCAACCACAGCTTCGTATAACGATCCCTCTTTCACGACAACTACCACATATGGTGTTACCGTTACTTCTACCAATGGCTGCGCGGCATCGGCAACATTGCCCGTTACCATTCAAAATGCTCCAATATTAAACTGCGGTAATTTGAGTTTTTGTGAAACGGATGTCAATCAAGGCATCACTTTTTCATCCATTCTCAGTTGGGCCTCTGGTTCGGTAAGCACGGCAACGTGGACAGTGAGTAATGGGACAACGAGCTACAATGTTCCCGCCGGAAGCAGCTCTGTGACGGTAGGACAACTGCTCACTTTTTTTGGTAACCTGACGGCTACAACGACGTTCACCCTGACCTATTCAATTACAAGTGCGGCCACTAACTGTGTTTATACAGCAAACTGCACCTTTACCATTATAGCAGAAGCTACAACTCAGCAATCAGCCACTGCTTGTGTTGGTCAAACGCTCACCCTTACCCCGCTTGGAACAGGCACCTGGTCGTGGATCACACCACCTCCTGTTACAACATCCGGAGCGTCAGGAAATATCTTCAACTTTACGCCTCAAGCAGGTGATGCTGGTGGCCCTTATGTTTTGTTGTTTAATTCAGGTTGCCAGGATACGGAATATAGCATAACCGTTGGCAACATAGCAGTGGTGATTGATGACACTACTAACCCAACTATTTGTAGCGGAGGAGCGGTTTCTGTTACCGCTTTGCCTACTCCAGCAACCAATATTCAAAGCATCGCTTGGACCACTTCTCCTAACTTGGGCACTGGAAGCAATGCTCAATTCAATTTGACGAACGTTACGCAAAATGTTACGTTGAGCGTGCTCATCACTAACACGTTGGGATGCACTGGTACCGCAACTTACGCTGTAACTATTGATGCTCCTCCGGTATTGCAAACAACAACGCTGTCACCTTATTACTGCGAAACTAGTACAGCTTCTATTGCCTTAAATGGATTGCTTACCCAAAATGGAAGCCCTGCTAATGGCGTAAACTGGACTTTTTGTGATCAACCTATCGTAGGGACTTCATTTAATATTCAAGATGTTCCTAACTATTGTGGTGCGGTCAATGCTGATGTAAATGATTCTTTAGAATACACCTTTACCAGCGCTGCAGGATGCGTGTATAGTGGATTTTATCTGATTCAAATCGATGATCAAAGTATTACCAACGATACCCGAACGATATGCGCGAATGCTCAATTGACAATCACAGGTATTCCCGCTGCTACTTGGAATACAACAGCATTACCTGCAGGAGGAAGCCTTTCAACCACGGGTGGTAATTTTGTTTGGACTCCTGCGCCTGCCAATGCCGGCGGGCCCTATAGCATTACCTATAACAGCGGTTGTTCGCAAACGATTTATGCGATTACCGTTCAGCATTTTGACATTGATGTGATCACTAGTGATCCCTTAATTTGTCCGAATGCCTCAGCCAATCTATCGGTTAATATTACCAATTCTAATGTGAGTGGATATACCTATGAATGGCATCAGGGAAGCCTCGCAGGTGCCCTTCTTGGTGCTGGGGCTACGCAATCTGTTTCGCCAACTGTTGCCACCAATTATTATGTCATAGTTTCTACGACCAATTGCTCGAGGAATGATAACGTATCCGTAAGTGTAGAAGGTGTTCCCACATTTAATAATGGCTTGGCACCTCAGTATTGCGAAACCATCGATCAAACCATCAATTTGGCTCCGTTAGTTACTTTTCCTGCAGCGCAAATTCAATCTTCTCAGTGGTCTTTATGCTCGAATACCATTAGCGGCAATTCGGTTACTGTTTTTAATGCCGTGAACTGGTGTGGCCCTATCAATGCGGATGATTGTTTCGACTTGGCCTATACCATGACCACAACCAATCAATGTACGCATACACATACCTTTTCCTTGTGCATTCAAAATGAAACGGAAACCACCACTCCGCATCACTTGTGTGAAGGAAGCACTTTATCGCTTACTGGAATAGGAAACTGGATCAATGTAAGTTTACCACCTGGATCGCCTAGTTCGGCAAACAATCAAAATGGCTTTGTTTGGAATACCACTACTGCACAAGGTGGAGGTCCATATACATTGGAATACAATAATGGATGTAGCGCAACATATCATCAAATTACAGTTCACGAAACGCCTATTATTGATGTTACCGTTCCGGATCCTGCATTGTGTTTGCAACAAACCACTGCCGTTAATTCTATTCCATTTATCGCCCAAAGCTGGAGTTATACCTACGTCAATCCTGCGGGTACCTTGGCGCTAGCCTCCAATGCGCCATACACTGTTTTTGACCCAAGTGCGCTGGGTATCACCAACACCGCAGCTGGACAAATTTGCTTACATGCTGAAAATGTTTATGCCGTTACTACACCAGCACTCGTTTGTGCAGTAGATGATTGCGCTAACGTGGATATTCATAATGTCCCTGCTTTTCCAATCGTCCCCGCTGTGCTTTGTTATCAAGAGCCATTTCAACTGACACCCTGCTCTGGTACATTCGACGATTTTGAATTGGATTTTAATGGAACCGTTTACTCTAACTGTCCTGTTACTGTGAGCAATCTAACAGATCAACAGAATTACACGTTGACTTTAATCTATGGTGGAACAGACTTGTGTGAGGTGTCCACCACCGGATCTTTAGATATTGCGCAGCCATTGATCGCCGATATGACCGTAAGTTCCGACCCATGTTCGGGAGAGGCCAATTTGTTTTTGGATATTACTTCAGGAGAAAATTACACCATTGACCTGAATGCCGATGCAGCACTTCAATCAGGTTCAACGATGGTGGATGGAAGTAATCCGGTGCTTTTCAATACCGCTCCATTGGCTAGTGATTTCTTATTTCCAATAACAGTGACTATCGCTAATTCCTGCGAGAGTATTGATCTTACGGATGATTACCAGTTTATACACCCGCCGGTGATTGTCATCGATTATATTCAGCAGACCATTATTTGCAGTGGTGAAGAAGTGCAGTTTACCATCAATGAAAATGCGGCGAATGCCACCGATTATATTGATGAAGTTTTTTGGGATTATGGCAATGGAACAACCGAAACATTGGCCAACACAAGTTATCCTGACCCTATTATTTATGAGGCATTGGGCGTTACGCAAACCTATAATATATCGGCCACCGCGTCTAATCAATGCGGTTCTTATACGTCGACCACAGAAGTGACTGTTTATCCGGTGGATGTTTCCATTGTGCTACCTCCACTAGAAAATGTATGTCCTGGATCGGTAATAGATCTTTCTGGTGTTCAGATAACAGGCACTTATGTTGATGAAACCATCACCTTTGCTCCGAACTCGAATATTGCTGCTATTGCATATCCAACGCTTTGGCAAGTGCCTGTAAACGCAGCGCCTGGGCCGGTAGTTCTTACTTATGAAATAGAAGGTTGTTCTATTACTTCTGACCAAAGCTTCTTTAACATTCTCGAGTCGCCGAGTGTAAATATGACGGTGCAAGCCAATGATGGCATTTGCACAGGTGAGCCAGTCTTTTTCAACATTACCCAACAAAACGCCGTGAGTTTTGAATGGTACATTGACGGACAATTAGCCAGCTCCAATTTGATTTTTAATTATACCTGGGATGAAATTGGAACGCATGATGTAACGGTGGTGGCTACTTCAAACAATGGTTGTTCGGCTACAGATTCAGATCAAGTAGAAGTGAATGGGCCCGACATTAGCATTCTTGGAGATGAATTTAATTTTTGTGGAAATAAAGATGTTGAACTTTCAGTAGGTGATCAGCCGCTCTTAGAAATTGTTTGGACCGTTACTGCCGACGGAGTAGATACTGTAGTTTATGGTGGTACGACCTCCATCACGCATTTTTTTCAAAATACAGGGCTCGATTTAATCACCTACAATGTTCACTTGTTTGCGCGTGATTTTGATAATTGTGTTTCTGAAGCAGATTATTCGGTTTACGCAAAACCAAGTCCGATCGCTGATTTTACTTTTCTTCCTCCCGATAATTGTTTCGATGGAACAGAGGTCGATTTCTTCAATACTTCAGAAGGTGCTACGAATTACTTATGGACCTTCGATGATGGCTTTGTTTCCAATGACGAAGATGTATCACATGGGTTTAATGGAACAGGAGAGTATTTTATTCAATTGCAAGCTTTCAACTCCTACAATTGTTCTGATTATACAGAGCAATCCATCATTTGCGGAGAGACGAATTTATATGTTCCGAATGTTTTTACCCCCAATGGTGATGGTACCAATGATACATTTAAACCCATCGTTTATGAATTGGATAAATATGAAATTGAGCCTGAAAATTACGTATTCGTCATTAAGGACCGATGGGGTACAACCTTGTTCCAAACGAACAACTATCAAGAGGTTTGGACAGGCAATGTGTTAAACGGCGATTATTACGCTCAAAATGATGCCTATGTTTGGTTGTTAACCCTAGTGGAGCCTAAGCTAGGCCTTATCATTATTGAAAAGGAGGGATTAGTAACTTTAGTGCGATAGTTTTTATCTTCGCATCCCAATCTATGAGTATGAAGCCCATTCAAATGGTTGACTTGAAAAGTCAATATGAAAAAATAAAAGGTGAAGTAGATGCCGCTATTCTCAATGTGATCAGCAATACTGCTTTCATTGGTGGACCTGAGGTGAAGACCTTTCAAAAAGACCTCGAAAATTACTTAGGTGTAAAGCACGTTATTCCTTGTGCTAATGGAACTGATTCGCTACAAATAGCGATGATGGCTTTGGGTCTTCAACCCGGCGATGAGGTGATCACTGCTTCATTTACCTACGTAGCAACAGCAGAGGTGATCGCTTTGCTCAATTTAACACCTGTATTGGTAGATGTAAATCCGGACACCTTTGGCTTGGATCCTGTTCAAGTAGAAAAGGCGATTACTCCAAAAACAAAAGCCATTGTTCCTGTGCATCTTTTCGGTCAGTGTGCCGACATGGAATCGATCATGGATATCGCCAAACGCCACAATCTATTCGTTATTGAAGATACCGCACAAGCAATAGGAGCAAAGTACACCTTCAGCGATGGCACTGTTGGCGTTGCTGGATGCATTGGCCACATTGGTTCTACAAGTTTCTTCCCCTCGAAGAACTTGGGCTGTTATGGCGATGGTGGGGCATTGTTCACCAACGATGATGACTTGGCTGAAAAAATGCGCATGGTGGCAAACCATGGTCAAAAAGTAAAGTACTATCATGAAGTTATTGGTGTCAATTCTCGATTGGACACTATACAGGCCGCTGTGCTAAGCATTAAATTGAAACACCTCGATGCTTATTCTGCTGCACGCAATGAAGTAGCCGCTGCCTATGATAAAGCGTTCGCTAACGTTCCCGCTTTGCGCACACCCGTTCGCGACCCCAAGAGCACGCACGTGTTTCATCAATATACCTTAGTCACTTCGGGTATTGATCGTTTCGCTTTACAAGCACACCTTCAGAGCAAAGGAATTCCAGCAATGGTATACTATCCTGTGCCATTGCATATGCAGAAGGCGTTTGCGAGTGATCGATATAAAGAAGGTCAATTCCCTGTTACAGAAGACTTGTGCAAACGAGTAATCTCATTGCCCATGCACACGGAAATGGAGCCCGATCAATTGCAGCTTATTATAGATTCCGTTGTGGAATTTTGTAAATAAAATGGAGATAAACTCTTGTTCAAACCACCATCAATGAATGGTGGTTTTTTTTTACCTTTAAGAAAAATAAGATCATGAAATCACTGCTGACAATCCTGCTTTCTTTTTTATCCTCATGGGTGTTTAGTCAAGATTATTATTACGCTGTAACAGGCGAGTTGATGGAGGGTAGAATGGGCCATACAGCTACTTTTATCCCCTCTATTTCGAACGTGTCGAGTCCTTTTGGAGCGATACTCGTAGCAGGCGGAACAGATGGGTTTAACGTCAAATCAAATGCGGAATGGCAAGGTGCCATTCTTCAAATGACAGTTCCCCGAACCGATCACAGTGCCAATGAAGTGTTTGGTAAAATATTTATAGCTGGCGGATGGGATGGTTTTTCTACGAATTGGAACACAACTGAGATATTTGACCCTACTACAGAAGAGTTTACTCCTGGCCCTATCATGTCTAGTGGGCGCACCTATCATCGCTCGGTTCAGCTAAACGATGGACGAATTCTAATTACGGGTGGTTATGATGGAACCAATAACCTTTCTTCCTGCGAAATTTATGATCCCAGCACCAATCAACTTGTACCCACTGGCAGCATGAATTATGGCCGCAGTTCTCATACCTGCACGGTGCTACCCAATGGGAAAGTACTGGTAACAGGAGGTTTTAATCCCGATTTCGGTTTTCAAATGAATCAATGTGAGCTGTATGATCCCCAAACAGGCGCATGGACTGAAACGGATGCGCTTTCAAGTAGCCGCGACAATCACGCTGCGGCCGCTTTTACTGTGAATTTTAATGGCAATAACATCACAGGTGTTATGGTTACGGGAGGAAGATATTTTAATAGCGCACTCAATTATTTTCAAGGAATAACGAGTGTTGAATTTTGGGAAATCAACTCAGAAAGTTGGATGAGTCTCACTGATCTACCAGAAGGCCAAAGCTATCATCAAATGTTTGCTTGTGACATGAACGGCAGCGTTGAATTGGTGATACCAGGAGGTATGATGAACAGCGGAAGTGGTGTAGCCGATACGTATTCGCCAGCTGTCTCTGGCTCTAATCTTATTTGGTATCCTATAGAGGAAGGTATCATTCCTGCTCAAGGAAGGCAGAAATATGCAGCTGTAAAAATCGAAGGAAATGTAATGGATGAAATTTATATGTTTGGAGGACTTACGACCGGTGGCGATCTGTCAGAAGTGGGCGTGTTTAGCCCCTTACTTGTCGGTGTTGAAGAGGCGTCAAAAACAACATTTTCTTTGTATCCACAACCGTCAAATGGTTTAGTTAATATTCAACTTCCCACAAATGAAATGGCTTTCGTAGAAATCTTCAATGCCTTAGGTCAAAAGGTGCAGGAGTTTTCTATGGTTGAAATAGGTCAATTCTCGATGGTTACTCCGGGGCAGTATTTCGTGCGCGTAAAATCAGAAAAGGGTACACAGGTGAAATCCTTTTTAATTATTGAATAATTAAAATAATTTCAAACCTTTTTTAATCACGTTCGCTTGCGCATTGGGGATGCCTGCATTCTTAGCAATGTCTGACCATTGCTCTACCGCGGCCATAACTTGTTCAATGAGGTCCTGCGGTTTCTTTATTCCATTTTCTTTTGCCACTATGCGTAAATCTTCTAAAGAGATATGTTCACGTTTACCATTGATGCTTAATTGATGTCTTTTTGCTCCTCGCAATTCTGAACTATGAGAATAAGTTAGATCGTAGGCAGGGGCTAGTTTCCATTGTCCTTTTTCATTCATTAAAAAAGAAATGTTCTCCGTATGGTCGTCATAGTTTGCAGCGATTACATTAAAGACCATGCGCAGAAAAAGTTGCTGTTTCGAAGCGTAGTCCAACTTTAATAGTCGAACAACTTGAAAGGCGTCCTCATAGGACCAGCCTTCACCATCGTAGGGATTGGCATGAGCCAGCGAGGCTAAGGATTGAACGTGAATTTTTCTTCCATCAGCAGTACGATCGAAACGAAGAGTCAGAAAGTGTGCGTGTTGTTTTTCTTCCAACAAAGTGCTTTCGGGCATTTCAATTCCCGCCATTTGAGCCATAATATAATAAGCGTATTCTATACGGCCGTAGCCACGCGGATCGTGCAATGCGCGATTGGTGATACCATCTAGTTTAATCATCCAATGGCGAAACCCTTGGGGTGCATCCGTTTGTCCGGAGCGCACTTCACCAGTCGATTCGTTGATGGCTAAAACAGCCTTTGCACGCTGTCCACCTGCAGAGGTGCCCGCGCGCAAAAGATCGGTCAGTTTTTCAGCATGATCTTTACCTACCAATTCGGGAGCGCCTCCGCGTTCTGGCCATAAGCTCATGCCTTGTTCTAATAGATCATCAATAAATACGATGGCTGATCGATTATCGCCATGGTGTTTGTGAGGTTCAAATTCCAAAGCACCCATACCACGTTTGCTCAACATACATAAACGCTCTACCGGATTTATTCCGTCAAGAGCTCTTCCCATGCGCAAGAGATATTGATTGAGCACTTGCGTACCAAATCGCTCAGGGAGCGATTGGCTCAGTAAACCTGGTAGTCCGTGGAAATAGTCTTTCGCTAAAGAAGGAAAACTATAGATGGTGGTAGGATCATCATTGGGCATGTAAATGGGGGAGAGGTCAAGTCCTGATCGTTTAAATGCCGAATCAAATTCAAAGGTGGCGATATCCCAATTCGGATCCCACATAACGGCACCCACGGTTTTGCCCCATATTTTTACGATGGCTACCACGCTTGGTCAGGATGATCTGTTTTTTTATTTCGAACACGTTGCCTGGTTCGACCTTGCAGCTTAGCTGCTTGCAACGGGCTAGTGCTACCACCTTCGTGAAAGGCGTTAAGCACATCGAGTTGATCCACTACACGCAGTATTTGAATCAAGGTAAGTAAGGTGGCTGAGGCACCGTTTTCCAATTTGGATATGGTTACGCGGTCGAGTCCAGCTTTTGTGGCCACTTCTTGTTGTGTGAGGTTAGCTTGCAGTCGCATTTGTCGAATGGCTATGCCGAGCTCTTTTACAATCGCTGCATCACTGAGGCTGTGCCAATTATTAATGTGGTATATGCTCATCTTTAAAAGCAAATATAAGCATTAATGTATATAAAACAAATCATTATGAGGCCTAACACCTGTGTTTTAAAAACCATTAAAGATGTGAAATATAAACATAAAATGCTTTTATAGGTCTTAATGTTGTTATAATTATACATATGGTTTGTTCTGGGGTAAAAAAGTGTGCAAAAAGAAGTGGCGTAAAATCAGGCTTTTAGGAGGGTGAAAAAAGTTAAAAAGGGGCATTTGGTGATGTTGATATAATTTTTTTTTGGTGCTAAAATTCAGTATTGACGGGGCTTTTGGTGTTGAAATTATTTTTTTTACAAGAAATTTTTGGCATTGCTTGTAGAAATGGAATTTAGATGTACATTTGCAGCCCGAATTTTTAGCCAACGAGAGTTGTGCTGAAAAAGGTGAAAAAAAGGAACTTAGCAAAAATGCCAACAGTACAACAGCTAATAAAAAAAGGACGCGAGCCAAAAACTTACCGCAGTAAGTCAGCCGCTCTTACATCATGTCCACAGCGTCGCGGTGTGTGTACCAAAGTATACACTACTACACCAAAGAAGCCAAACTCTGCTCTTCGTAAAGTAGCGAAAGTGCGTTTGACGAATGGTTTTGAAGTTATCGCCTACATCGGCGGTGAAGGTCATAACCTTCAAGAGCACTCTATCGTACTTGTACGTGGTGGTCGTGTAAAAGACCTTCCAGGTGTACGTTACCACATCGTACGTGGTGCTTTGGATACAGCCGGTGTAAACGGTCGTGGTCAACGTCGCTCTAAATATGGAACTAAGCGTCCTAAGCCAGGACAAGCTGCAGCTCCAGCTAAAAAGAAATAATCTCCTTTCAAGATAAGAAACCATGAGAAGAAGAAAGGCCAAAAAGATTAATGTACTCCCAGATCCTCGTTTTAATGAGGTGGTTGTAACCAAGTTCGTAAACAACTTGATGTTGCAAGGAAAGAAGGGTACTGCCTTTACCATTTTTTACGATGCCATCGATCGCGTAAGCGCAAAGACCTCTGAAGAAGGTCTTGAGATCTGGCGTAAAGCTTTGGAAAATGTAACTCCTGCCGTAGAGGTTCGTAGCCGTCGTGTAGGTGGAGCAACTTTCCAAATTCCATCACCAATCCGAGAAGATCGCCGCCAGTCAATGGCAATGAAATGGTTGATCGGATATGCTCGCTCTCGTAACGAGAAGAGCATGGCTGATAAGTTGGCTGGTGAGATCATCGCCGCTTCAAAAGGCGAAGGCGCAGCTTACAAAAAGAAAGAAGATGTGCACCGTATGGCTGAAGCGAACAAAGCGTTCTCACACTTCCGCTTCTAATCATTAACAGAGAGACACAAGATAAAGCAATGTCACGCGACTTAAAATATACACGTAACATCGGTATCGCCGCTCACATCGATGCTGGTAAAACCACCACTACAGAACGTATTCTGTATTACTCAGGTGTGAACCACAAGATAGGTGAGGTACACGATGGTGCAGCCACCATGGACTGGATGGCACAAGAGCAGGAGCGCGGTATCACCATTACCTCTGCTGCTACAACCGTTTTCTGGAACTACCGTGGTAACAAATATCACGTTAACATCATCGATACTCCTGGTCACGTTGACTTTACCGTAGAGGTAAACCGTTCACTTCGTGTATTGGATGGTCTAGTGTTCCTTTTCAGCGCCGTTGACGGTGTTGAACCACAATCGGAAACCAACTGGCGTTTGGCCGATAACTACAACGTAGTACGTATCGGTTTCGTTAACAAGATGGACCGCCAAGGTGCTGACTTCTTGAAAGTAGTTGGTCAGGTTAAAACAATGTTGGGCAGCAACGCTGTTCCACTTCAATTGCCTATCGGTGCTGAAGATGAGTTCAAAGGTGTAGTTGACTTGATCAACTTCCGCGGAATGATTTGGAATGAAGCCGATAAAGGTATGACTTACCAAGTGGTTGATATTCCAGCTGACATGATGGATGAGGCTTTGGAATACCGCGAGAAACTTCTTGAAGCTGTGTCAGAATATGACGACAACTTGATGATGAAGTTTTTCGATGCTCCTGAATCAATCACTGAGCGTGAAATCCTCGACGCTCTTCGTCAAGCTTGTTTAGATATGAAGATCGTGCCTATGGTTTGCGGTTCTTCATTCAAAAATAAAGGTGTTCAAACCATGTTGGATTTGGTAATGGAATTGTTGCCAAGCCCACTTGATAAGGACAACATTGTAGGTACAAACCCTGATACTGGAGAAGAAGTAGTTCGTCGTCCAGATTTCAAAGAGCCTTTCGCTGGTTTGGCCTTCAAAATTGCTACTGACCCATTCGTAGGTCGTCTAGCATTCACTCGTGCATATTCTGGAGTTTTGGAAGCCGGTTCATACGTGTTCAACACACGTAGCGGCAACAAAGAGCGTATCTCACGTATCTTCCAAATGCACGCTAACAAGCAAAATCCAATCGAAGTTTTAGGTGCTGGTGATATCGGTGCAGTAGTAGGATTTAAGGATATTAAGACAGGAGATACTTTGTGTGATGAAAAGCACCCAATCGTTCTTGAGTCAATGGTATTCCCTGAGCCTGTAATCGGATTGGCAATTGAGCCTAAGACGCAAGCAGACAGTGATAAGTTAGGTATGGCTTTAGCTAAATTAGCTGAAGAAGATCCAACGTTCCGTGTGAGAACAGATGAGGAAACTGGTCAAACAGTTATCTCAGGTATGGGAGAGCTTCACTTGGAAATTATCATCGACCGTCTTCGTCGTGAGTTTAAAGTAGAATGTAACCAAGGTGCACCGCAGGTTTCTTACAAGGAAGCAATCACTGCAGCATCTAACCATAGAGAGGTTTACAAGAAGCAATCAGGTGGACGTGGAAAGTTTGCGGATATTGTTATCAATATCGGACCAAACGAAGACCCAGAGAAAACCGGATTGGTATTCATCAACAATATTAAGGGTGGTAACATCCCTCGTGAATTCATTCCTTCTATTGAAAAAGGATTTAAAGAAGCAATGATTAACGGTGTATTGGCAGGATACAACATCGATACAATGAAAGTTGAATTGAATGACGGATCTTTCCACGCGGTTGACTCTGATGCACTATCTTTTGAATTGTGTGCTAAGATGGCATTCCGTGAGGCAGCTCCGAAGTGTAAGCCAATCATTCTTGAGCCAATCATGAAACTTGAAATCGTTACTCCATCTGAAAACATGGGTGATGTTATCGGTGACTTGAACAAGCGTCGTGGTATGATTGAAGGAACAAGCGAGCGTAGCGGTGCAACTGTTATCAGCGGTAAAGTTCCACTTTCAGAGATGTTTGGATATGTAACAGATTTACGTACCATTACTTCAGGACGTGCTACTTCTTCAATGGAATTCAATAATTACGCACCAGCTCCGAACAACGTTGCTGAGGTGGTAATAGCAAAAGCAAAAGGCAAAAACGCATAATATATAGAACCTAGATGGCTCAAAAGATTAGAATCAAATTAAAGTCCTACGA
>JBDKGH010000049.1:0-8584 GCA_039798265.1 Bacteroidota bacterium
ATCCTATATCCAACATATTCAAAACTCAAAAAAAATTCTTCTTTTCATTCGCGAAAAAAACGCGGATGAATATGGAAACACCATTGCATATGTATTTGTTGGCGAAGGAAGCATCAATGAATATTCCGGTTCAAAACCCATGAATATTAAATGGAACTTGAAACAATCTCTCCCTCACTATCTTTGGAAAGATGCGGCTAAACTTCAAGTGGGGTAATATTGTCAATCATGCTTAGAAAAATTCCAAAACTCCTCCTCCTCCTCCTCCTTCCCTTTTCTTCGTATGCCCAAAACTGCACCCCTGAGGAGGTGGCGTATTTGGCGGAGAATCAGGCGCTGCTGGCGGAAGTGTCGCAAAGCTGTGCTTTCTCTTGCATCTTCTCTTTCAATCAGGATCAATGTCTCCTCGATTGTCTGTCACAAGATATTTTGGTGAGCGAAGGATGCTTGGCCTGCAGCGTAGCGCAAATCAACTGCGTAACGGATAACTGCGCTTTGCAATGCATCAATGCCAATTCTCAAGCTTGCCAAGATTGTATCGAACAAAACTGCATGCCCAATTACTTCGAGTGCATCGGCGCCAATCCCAATTCGGTTAACGAACATGAATATGATAGCGAAAAGTTGAATCGAAATGCTTTTTTGACCGTAAGCACCGAAAGAGAATATACGGTTGTTTCCTTGTCCTCTAATGCGCTTATCAGCATATTTTCCTTCGACGGAAAACTCATTTCTTCTCAATTGCTCATGATCGGAAAACATTTTCTCCTTTCACCCCAAAATGCATTTATCATGACTGCTTGTGATGAAAAAGGACAGATGATGGTGGTGAAAATGGTAAAAAGATAGAAGGATAGAAGGATAAAATGGTAAAATGGTAAAATGATAAAAGGATAGAAGGATAGAATGGTAAAATGATAAAAGGATAAAAGGATAGAATGTTGATTTTTACATCACCACTCTATCCTTTTATGCTTTAATGATCTTTTGATACTGCGACTCTTTCATTTTAAGATTCTTTCATTTTAAGATTCTTTCATTTTAAGATTCTATCATTTTACCATTTTATCATTTTAAGATTCTATCATTCTACGATTCTATCATTTTACCATTTTACCATTTTATCATTTTATCATTTTACTATGCTGTTAACCTATAATTGACATTTTTCATTGCTGGGCATAGGTTTGCTCAAAAAAAAAAAAAAAAAAAATGAAACAGAATATTGTCAAAGAAAAGAGTGAGGCCTTTTCTTTAGAGCTTATTACATTACTGAAAAAGAAAAAATCCAGTACAATTGATTCAGTGCTAACAAATCAATTGCTCCGATCTGGAACCGCTGTGGGCGCCATGATCAATGAAGCCGAGTTTGCCGAAAGCAGAAAGGACTTTAAACACAAATTTCAAATTGCCCAAAAAGAAATTAATGAATCTCTTTATTGGTTAAGACTACTTCGAAGTGCTGACTCCATCTCTGATAGTGAATTCGAAAAAATCGACTCTCTTGGAAAAGAAATTCTTTTCCTTATAACTGCGATTATTCGAAAGACAATGATGAACATGAAAAAATGATAAAATGATAAAATGATAGAATGGTAAAATGAAAAAAGGATAGAATGTTGATTTTCACATCACCACTCTATCCTTTTATGCTTTAATGATCTTTAGATACTAGGATACAATCATTTTACGATTTTATCATTTTACGATTTTATCATTCTACGATTCTATCATTTTACGATTCTATCATTTTACGATTCTATCATTTTACGATTCTATCATTTTACGATTCTATCATTTTACGATTTTATCATTTTACGATTTTATCATTTTACGATTCTATCATTTTATCATTTTATCCTTTTATCCTTTTATCATTCTCTTAGTTTTTCGAGAATTTCGTCTCAGCAGTACGTCCGTTTGATTCGATTTTCAAAATATAAAGACCGTTGGATAGGTCAGATACATTCATATCATACGTATTCAATGTTTGACGTGATACTACTTTACCAGTAAGATCATAGATGGTTGCAATTCCTTTGCCGGTGAACAAATCACCACCGATGATCAAACGATCGCTGGTTGGATTTGGATAAACCTCGAGTTGTGGGGCAGATACTTCTACCACACCCACCGGATGCTGTCCTTCTACTACTGTCAACACTTGGTTTACATCTACGTTTTCAAGAACGTCGATAGTACCTGATGGCCAGCAAATAGTGATGCGATCTACTTGTGAATCGTTACGCAAACCAAAGTGAGTGTTTAAGCTACTCATGTAACGGAAACCTTCGCCAGAACGAACATCACGAATTTGTGAACCCAAATCACTTTCTACAGTGATGCGAGCACCCAAACCGTTTTTATTGCTTTCAACACCAATGGTGCGAATGATCAAATGCTTGTACAATCCGCCTTGGTTCATTTGAGCGGTAGTACCATTGAGAATATCCAAATAGCCATCACCATTCAAATCACCGATAGGACCGTTGTTAAATCCTACTGGATTTGGTGAAAAGGTCCAGTCACCGTTGTTCAAGAAGATGGTGTTTCCAGAAGCCAATACATCCACCCAACCATCGTTGTTGAAGTCGCCTGGGCAGTACTCGATACCTGTACCGTTATAAACATCCCAACCTGAACCAGCTGAAATTTCAGTGAATCCATCTACTCCATCGTTGCGATATACTTTGTGACCGCCGCTAGTGAATGAGCTTGCGCCAATCACAACGTCCATGTCACCATCGTTGTCATAATCACCCCATGCTGATGACCATGATTGGCTCACTTCTGCAATGCCAAGGCTGGCTGAAATTTCTGTGAATGTACCATCACCGTTGTTGCGGTGCAATTGGTCAATAGCCGCTGGTGATCCTGCTCCACGACATTTAGCGATAAACATATCCATATCGCAGTCGTTATCATAGTCAATCCAAACTGAACCATAGTTACCTCCGTCAGGAGTATCACCTAGTCCACCTTGGTGCCATGTGAAGGCATTGGTACCATCGTTCAAATAGTATACGTTCGGTTGCACGTCGTGACAAACGAATACGTCAAGATTACCATCTGCATTCACGTCAACCATGTTAGAACGCTGACAGAAAATGTATTCACCTGGAGCTGTTTCAGCGTAAGATGTACCATTGGCATTGGCCATGATAAAGCTCACACCGCTACCGCCAGCGAAAATCATATCGTTGAATCCGTTTTTATCCAAGTCACCTGCACAGATGCTCCAAGATGGTGAGTTTTGTACACCACCAGTAATCGGAACAGTTGAAGTAGTGAAGGTACCATCGGTTTGCTGATAGCTAATCACCACGCTCTCTCCGCTTGGACTAACCAAGTCGTCGCGACCGTCGTTATTCATATCTACCACCGCACTTACGTTACCCGAACCGGTAAGGGTCATTGGGCTGAAGGATAAAGCTTGAGCTACAAATTCGTGCTCGATCAAGGCGAAATCGAAATCGGTATCACCCCAGTAGTTATCGAATACTACGTAATAAACGTTTCCACCAGTTACGTTAAATGAAACGAACGAAAGGAAACCAGCGCCGCTATCTTCATCACCTGCTACGCACTCAAGTGCTCCGCAAGTTCCAGTATAAACGCTGATACGGGTATCCAAACCGGCATTCTGAGTGAAGTCAGTAGAAACGGTTAGGTTCAAATCTTGTGATGGAACATAACGATACCATTCTGCTGCTGTAGCAAAGGCCATATCGCCCGCACAACTGAAGGTGGGTAAGTCTGTACCATCAATGGCAGAGATGCTGTGCATCCCAGCATTAATCGTCGTTGCCGACGAACAGTCGTTCTGAGCCTGAAGACCCAGTCCAGCTGCCAATAATGCAAAGAGTAAGTTGAGTTTTTTCATAGGTATTTGGTTTGCAGAGTTTTTCAAATATAAGTTAAGGACAGTCAGGGGACAAACCACTGATGTATTCATTAAACATTTCTACGGCCTCCGTATGGATCATTGTTCTTCCAATCAAAGGCATACGGTATTGTTCTACCGTGGTGTTAAGACGGTAATACAGCATCGATCGTTGCACGTTGCCTCGAGCAATGATGTGGCTAAGAATGGGCGAAAACTGTTCTTGTGGGGTAACACATACGCCCAAATTCGCCTCATTGGTAGTTTCTTCAAATGCCATACGCAGCGGGCGATAGTCGCAGTGACCTCCATCGCGGTGGCAATGGGCACAGTTCATATCCACATACGAACGCACACGCATTTCAATGGGCTGCGAAGTATCTTTCCAATCGATCACGGTATTGATAGATGCAGGTAGGTTATCTTCTAAATACCCCACTTCAATCCATTTGTCCAATTGATTTTTGATGCCATCGCTATAGGCATAATCTTTATTCATGGTGCGCGCCTTGGTGCCTATCGGAGCAGCTACATTAAAATACTTGTGACAAGTAAAGCACTCAGCCTCTGCAGGTATCTGATAGGTGGTGCTGCGCTCTACGCCATCATCATCGATCCATGTCAACGGTACATTTTTTCCCGCTAAATCAAATGTGGCCTCCGTTTGATCTTCGTTCCACACATAGTCCGCAAAATGCCATACATCATCTTTGCGATACATAATGCGGGTTTCAATGATCTTGGTCGTATTTTCTGGCAACACATGATCATAATAGAAATTCTTAATGATCACCGCACCGTTGGGATAACTAAATTCTTTGCCCTCGGCTACATAAGTTGCCTTTACTCCTTCTGGCATCCACACAAAACGCTTTTTGTGCGCATAGTCAGAAAACAACGGCGTGATCACATCATAGGGCAACACACGGTCGTTGGGAACCAATGCCTTCATGGTTCCTTTGAAAAAATGATAGTCAGAAAGTTTGGCATAAGGCATAGCCGCCATATCCACATTCACGGGCGGAGTAGCCACCGGTGGATTGGTATCGATCGGATCTTCCTCTTCTTCGTCTTTCTTGCATGACCAGATCAGCAAAAAGCTAAACAGGAGCAATACAACGGCAGTAGACTTCTTCTTCATTCGGTTTGGTTTCTTATCTTCCTTAGTCTCAGGCTATGAAAGTACTCCAGAAAGGGGGTCAACTGTGACATCCTCCTTAAAGTATTTTGAGGATAAGATTGGATTCTTACCCAAAAGGTTGCCTGAAAGTCAAAGGAATAAAGGGTTTTGCTTAAAAAACTGATTTCTAACAGGATTTCAACGAATTTGTTTAAAAGCTATATTCGTTGCCATGATCGACCTTTTTGAATTACAGAAGCAGCATTGCCGACTGACCGCTCAAAGCTCAGCTCGGGATAGAAAAAGAAAACTCACTCTTCTCAAACAGGCGATAGGTCGTTTCCGACCACAGATCCAAGAGGCCTTGTATCAAGACTACCGAAAGTCAAGTACTGAAGTGGATCTCATCGAGATTTTTGCCACGGTTCAGGAAATTCAATATGCCATCGACCATCTATCTAAATGGATGGAACCCGAAATGGTGTCCATCCCCTTGACACAACTCGGCGCAAAATCATACATCCTTCCGGAAGCAAAAGGGGTATGCCTCATCATTGCACCATGGAATTTCCCCATCACCTTAACGCTGGGGCCACTTGCTTCTGCCATTGCAGCGGGCAATACGGCTATCATCAAACCTTCTGAATTCACCCCGCACATCAACGCTGTGATCAAACAACTTCTTGCCGAAGTGTTCGATGAAAAAGAAGTAGCGGTAGTAGAAGGCGACCAAATTGTTTCTACGCAGTTGCTCGAACTGCCCTTTGATCACATCTTCTTCACAGGATCGCCCGCAGTAGGTAAGGTGGTGATGGCTGCTGCTGCCAAACACCTCACCTCATGCACACTGGAGCTAGGCGGCAAATCGCCGGTGATTGTAGACTCTTCCGCTCACCTCGACAGCGCTGCAGAGCGCATCGTAGCCGCGAAATTTTCAAATGCGGGACAAATCTGTATTGCCCCAGATTACATCTATGTGCACGCATCATTATTTGATGCCTTTCAAAAAAAATTGATTCACTATATCGAAAAATTCTACGGTAATACCGATCAGGAGCGCATAAAAAGCGATTACACCCGCATTGTCAATCAGCGACACCACAATCGATTGAGCGAAAATCTCACAGATGCGCAAGCGAAAGGTGCCCAAGTTGTGTTCGGTGGACATCGAGAAGAAAATTATTTTTCCCCTACCCTACTCACCAAGGTAACAGATGATATGCGCGTGATGCAGGAAGAGATATTTGGACCTTTGTTACCGCTCATCCCTTTTACTGATCGTGAAGAAATAGTGAGAGCGATTCAAAGCCAACCCAAGCCATTGGCCTGTTATGTTTTTGCTGCGGGTCATCAACTGAAAAAATGGTATGAACAACAACTCAGCGCTGGCGGACTTCTATTCAACGATGCAGCTCTGCATTTCTTAAACCCTGCCTTGCCCTTTGGTGGCATCGGCAATTCGGGACTCGGTAAAGCGCACGGCTATTTCGGATTTCTCGAATTTAGTCACCGAAAAAGTGTGATGCACGTACCCCAACGATGGAGCATAGCTTCTATCATTTATCCTCCTTTTTCGGAAGGAAAAAAGAAATGGATTGGAAAAATCCTTCGTTTTTTGACTCGATAGCTCTCTTTTATGGAACCGCTAAAAAACATGTACACCAAAGCGTACATCGCTTCAATCGCTCATCACGTCCAATCTTCTTACCCCGCTTTTCCTAGCGAAAAATTCCTCAAAGCCTTTCAAAGTGCCGAATGGAAAAATGCAGAACTTAAACCGCGCGTCACCTTTATTGCCCGTCAATTGCGCGCGCACTTACCGAATGATTATTCGGTTGCTTTAAAACACCTATTGGCTATTCACCAACAGTTCACACCAGGATTTGCTCCCATTTTTTTCCCTGAATTTGTAGCTCTTTATGGCCTCGATGAGTTAGACCTCAGTTTGCAGGCTCTATCAGAATTTACCCAGACTTCTTCATCCGAGTTTGCTATTCGACCTTTTTTAGAAAAACACCAAGACCATACGCTACGGGTAATGAAAAAATGGTCGAAAGATAAAAACGTACACATTCGACGATTGGCTAGTGAAGGCTGTAGACCTCGTTTGCCGTGGGGTTCGGCGCTGAAAGAGTTTAAAAAAAATCCACACCACACGCTGCCCATTCTCGAGAATTTGAAAAATGATACCGAGCTTTACGTGAGAAAAAGTGTAGCCAATCACCTCAATGACATCTCGAAAGATCATCCACAATTGGCGCTTCAAATAGCCGAAGAATGGAAAGGTAAAAATGAACGCACCGATTGGATCGTTAAACATGCCTTGCGCGGACTTTTGAAAAAAGGCGATACACAAGCTTTAGCCATTTTCGGATTGAAAAAAAGCACAGCCAGCATCGATCAACTTTCTTTTTCTAAAAAGAGTTTACGCATTGGCGAACGACTTGAATTCAGCTTCCAATGCAGCTTACCGAAGAGTGAATCCATCCGAATAGAGTACGCTATTCATTACATCAAATCAAACGGACAGGCTTCTCCGAAAGTGTTTATGCTCCGCGAAAGGCTCTTTGAAAAAGGCACGCATGAACTAACGAAGACGCATAGCTTTGAAGAACGTACCACTAGAAAGCACTATCCCGGAGAACACCGAATAGTCATTCTAATCAATGGCCAATCCGCTGCTTCCGGGACAGTTATTTTAAAAGCCTAAACTTAGGCGAGAATACCTTCGTCAATCATTACTCTGCGCATACGCTCGCTTACTACCTGCGATACAGGCACAAGCGGCAAACGCAAGTAATTTTCGCATACATCGAGATGAGAAAGCACTTCTTTTACACCCGCAGGATTGCCTTCTACAAAGAGCAATTGGATAATTTCTAATAGCTTGTAATGGTTGAGGCGAGCTTCTTCAAATTTGTTGGCCATGGCATCGTGTACCATTTGAGAAAACTCTTTCGGAAAGGCATTGCCCACCACAGATATTACACCATCTGCACCCGCAGCTATAAGAGGAAGCGTAAGAGCATCGTCACCGCTGATCACCAAAAATTCTTTTGGCGTATTGTTGATCACTTGCATGATTTGCTCCATGTTGCCACTGGCTTCTTTAATACCAATTACATTGCGACAATCGAAAGCAATGCGGCTAACGGTGTCAGGCAGCATATTCGCACCTGTACGTCCTGGTACATTGTATAGAATGATTGGCAACTTAGAGTGTTCGCTCAAAGCTCTGTAATGCTCAAACAAACCGTTTTGTGTAGGTTTGTTATAATATGGCGTAACACTCAAAATAGCGCTCAAGCCTGTGCTTTCTTGCCTAGACAGTTGACTGCATATGTCTTTGGTGTTGTTTCCGCCAATACCCAATACAACAGGTTTTCGGCCCGCATTGGTGCTCAACACAGTATCGAGTACGACCTTCTTTTCTTCTTTATCAAGAGTTACCGACTCACCGGTGGTACCCATTACCACAAGATAATCTACACCACCATCAATCAAGTGTTCGGTGAGTTTTTTAAGAGCAGGAACGTCAACAGATTGATCTTTTTTAAATGGAGTGATCATGGCTACTCCCA
>JBDKGH010000050.1:0-15356 GCA_039798265.1 Bacteroidota bacterium
TGTCATATACCCAGTAAGTAGTAGAGGCAGAACCTACGTTACCGCAGTTGTCTGTACCGTACCAAGTACGAACGATTTGGTAAGAGTTTGGACAATCACCGGCGATAGTATCGTCAGCGAATGTGATGTCAACTTGCTCGTCGCAAGTATCCCAAGCTTCAGCCATACCGTAGTTGATTGCTTCGTCGCAGCTGAATTCACCGCCTTGAGCAGCGTAAACAGTTGGGTTAGTAGTATCAACGATAGTGATGGTTACTACTTCTGTAGCTGTGTTGTCACAGTTGTCAGTAGCAGTGAAAGTATAAGTCCATACTGTGTTGCAACCGTCGAATGATGACTCAGAAGTCATATCCAATTCCAATTCGTTATCGCAGTTGTCAGCGAAAGTAACTACTGGAGCAGGCCACTCATTACCACACTCGTAAGTTTGGTTACCAGTGCTAGACTCTACAGTTGGAAGAACAGTGTCGATCAAAGAGATGAACTGTTCGAAAGTAGTACTGTTGCCACACTCATCAGTTGCAGTGTAGGTGCGGATTACGCGACCTTGGCAAGAACCACCACTTACTTCCATATCAGAATAAGTAATGGTTACTTCTTCATCACAGTTGTCAGTAGCAGAAGCATAAGTGCCCATGTAATCATCACAAGGACGAGTTACTTCAAACTCAGCAGTGATTGTAGGAGCAGTAGTATCTTGAATTTGGAAAGTTTGAACGAAGCTAGAAGAGTTTCCACATTCGTCAACTGCAGTCCAAGAGCGGTAAACAAATCCGTAGCAATCAGATTCAATTTGCTCATCATCAGAGTAAGTAAGTGTTACAACACCGCAAAGGTCAGAAACCATTGGTTCGATGTAAGGAACAGTTTCGTTACACTCATAAGTATAGTAAGAAGCTTGTTCGTCAAATACTGGTGCATCGTTATCAACGATGTTGATGTTTTGAACGTACATAGCAGAGTTACCACACTCATCAAAAGCACGGTAAATGCGTTGAATGGTCATTTCTTGAGGACATTCACCTGGGATGATCTCTTCAGTGTAAGAAACAGTAACGTTCTCTGTACAGTTGTCGCTAGCCAAAGGAAGCTCAACAGCAGGAACTGTTTCGTAACAGTTGATGGTCATGTCTTCAGGGAAAGTAGTGAAGAAAGGGTCGGTAGTGTCGATTACAGTGATGATAGTAGTATCAGTAGATACGTTTTCACAGAAATCTGTAGCTTCCCAAATCCACAACAAGCTGTAGCTGTTAGCACAGTCACCATCCACACGAACTACGTCCGTAGTAACAGTGATTTCGCCACCACAGTTGTCAGTGATGCTAATTTCTGGCATCATTGGAACTTGATCACACTCAACAGTCATGTCTTCTGGATTGTTGATCACAGGAGCATGAGTATCTTGAATAGAAATGTACAAAGTAGCAGATGAAGAGTTACCACACTCGTCAGTAGCAGTGTAGATGCGCTCAAGCACACCCAAACATCCACCTGAGTTAAGGATTTCGTTAGTCAAGGTGATGGTTACTTCACCACAGTTGTCTGTAGCAGAAGGACCTTCAACGTTATCTACTTCATCACACTCAGCTGAAACGTAGATTTCGTAATCGTTGAAAACAGGAGCAGTAGTATCTTCTACAGTGATGGTTTGTGAACCTTCTGAAGAGTTTCCACAAGCATCTGTTGCAATCCAGTTACGAACGATAGTGTAAGACTGAGGACATTCACCAGCTACTTCTTGAGAAGAATACTCAACAGTAAAGGTGTTACAGTTATCAGTAATTACAGGCTCAGCATAAACGATCTCATCAGAACACTCAACAGTGTAGTTTTCTGGAGCTACAATTACTGGAGCTGTAGTATCTACAATAGTGATAGTTTGAGTGCAGATAGCACGATTTTGACACTCGTCAGCAGCTAACCATGAACGAGTAAGGATAGTAGTACAACCTTCAGAAGCTGATTGCTCGCCAAGGTAGCTAACGGTAACTGCAGTACAGTTATCAGTAGCAGTGATACCTTCAGCAATAGCTGGAACTGGTTGGTCACACTCGATAGTTACGCTTTCTGGACAGTTGTCGAATACAGGAGCTGTAGTATCGTTTTGAACGATAGTTTGAGATGCAAAGGTGTTGTTACCACAAGCATCTTGTGCGCGCCACAAGTAAACAGTAGACTCTTCACATTGGTCGTTAACGTCAGTGCACTCGGTGTTAGAGAACAAGTCACCGTTACCAGTGCGCCATTGACCGTTGAACCAACCTTGGTAGAAGAACCAACCGCTGATACCTTCGTTTCCGTTACGGTTGTTAGCACCAATACCTTTTTGGAAACCGAAAAGGTAATCCGATGGTTGGTGAGACAAGTAAAGAAGGTTACCAGCATATGCGCCAGAACCAGTCAAGGTAGAGAAGGTAGGAACCAACTCATAGAAATCCCATGAAAGGTAGTTGTTGTTCAAAGCGCCGAAACCAAGATCGTCTTTTTTCAAGCGACCAAGGCTAGACCATTGTGACCAGTCACGACGGCTTTCGAACCACATGTCAACAGACCAAGCTTGGTTAGTGTTGTTCATGTTCACTACGTTACCCACCAAGTGAGCAGTACCGTCAGGGAAAGATGTGAAGCTTGGTGAACCTGTCCAAACCCAATAGTTTGAAGCAGCTAAACCAGCAGCTTGAACACCGTTCAACCAGATGGCTCCATCAGGACCAGGACCGATTGGGGTAGTCAATTGACAAACGGTAGCTTGACCTTGAAGGCCATCGCCAAGACCGTTAGACGAAACAAAAGACTCGATAGTTACTGCAGAACCACAAGCATCAGTGGCAGTCAATGTAGCCGCAGCTGGCACTGGCTGATCGCACTCGATAGTGTCGTTAGCAGGTACGAAGTCAAATTGTGGACCTACGTTATCTACGATAATGATCGTTTGAGTGCAGCTCACAGCGTAGTCGCCAGAAACAGCTACCCATGTACGAACATAAGCAGATGAACAAGAAGTAGAAGACACGAGAGCATCTTGCGATACGATCTCTACATCAGCTCCACATGTCTCACCAGAAATAGTAGGAACGCCAGTAACGTCGGCATCTGTGCCGTCGATACAAGAACCTACGTATGCAGGAGGACAATCAATAGAGAATGAAGGTACACAACCCTCATTTTGAGCCCAGGCTTGACCTAGACCACACGTGACAAACATGAAAACAGTTAGAACAGTTTTCATGGAAAAAGACAAAGTCGATGCAGACGTACGTCCACTAGACTCAACTTTCCCATTGAAAAAACGTACTAGTTTCTTCATAATCAAGAGTTTTGGTTAAAAAATAAAAAATGTTCGCGGTTAAGCAATTCAGCGCAAATATAACAATACCCGTCCCCCAACAGCAAAGTATTCCAAAAAATTCATCGAAATGTTTTCCACATTTATCGAAGTTAACATCTCGTTAATCTCCGAAAAATGTCATTTCATGCCTTGGAATACGCGTAAACCTTTGATAGACGGGGTAAAGCATATCGGCCAACCTTAGACTGCGCTTTATGCACTCGGTTGCCTTTTCACACAAAAATTCTTTTACCTAACCTTTTGGTCACCAATTAAAAAATTCGAGCGACACATTTTTTTCCATTTTTTTTTCGCGAAAAGTTGCCTGCGGAAAAAATCTTTCTACATTTGCCCCCCGTTAAATGGTGCCATAGCTCAGTTGGTAGAGCAAAGGACTGAAAATCCTTGTGTCCCCGGTTCGATTCCTGGTGGCACCACACAAACGAAAAAAGGTCTCAGCTAAGCTGAGACCTTTTTTATTTTCCCCTTATCCCCTACCTTTCCGATCTCAAATTTCTTTTCGTGGAACCAGCCCTCGTTATTACTGATATCTCCGATCTTGCATCACACCTCGATATGCTTATCCCTTCCGGAAGTAAGGTCTTTGTACTGACGGATTCTAACGTGGCAGAGCACTGTTTACCCGAACTGATGGCCCATGTTCCTGCCATTGAAGCGGCAGAAATTATAGAACTCGACCCAGGAGAAGAAAATAAAAGCCTCGAAATTGTTACGCACCTCTGGGCTCACCTACTTGAAAACGAAGCGGATCGAAAAAGCGTACTCATCAATTTAGGCGGTGGTGTGATCTGCGACTTGGGCGGATTCGTAGGGGCTACCTATAAAAGGGGAATTTCGGTTATCCATTTGCCCACCTCACTCATGGCTATGGTTGACGCCGCCTTGGGTGGAAAAACAGGGATAGACTTTGGGGGTGTAAAAAACAGCGTTGGTGTTTTCGCCCCAGAAATTAGTACACTCGTTTACCCTTACTTCCTTGACTCACTGCCGGAACCTGAATGGAAAAGTGGCTGGGCAGAAATGCTGAAGCACGCCTTGATTGCCGACCCCATTCTCTGGAAAGACCTCAAAGTATTCAGCACAGAGGTTCGCCCAGAGATCATTGCGCTGAATATACGCATCAAAGAAGGAATCATTCAAACCGACTTTCATGAAAATGCGGAGCGAAAACTCCTCAACTTCGGACATACCATTGGACATGGCATAGAAGCTTACTACTTAGCTCAAGGCAAAACCATTTCGCACGGCGAATGCGTAGCAGCTGGAATGTTAGTGGAAACATTGCTTTCTGTTCGATTTAATGACTTGTCCTTTAAAGAGATGGAAGAAATAAAGTCAGCCATTTATGCCACGGTACTTCTTCCTTCATTTGAATTCCCTTCTTTCGAGTCTATTCTTCCTTTTATCAAAAACGACAAAAAGAATGCAGGACAATCACTGCGTTTCGTTTTGCTCCAAAAGATAGGAGAAGGTCACTGGAATATAGCCATTGACGAGTCAGAGGTTAAAGCCGCTTATGAGCAAGTAGCTAGCGAGTAAGAACGATGTAATCTTTTATCAAGCCGCGGAGGAAAGGAATAGCATCCGTTATCTCGTCGTCAATTTTTAACTTGTCTTTCATTGATCTCGCTAGATCTAGCACGATTGCCCTGTGCGCTTCATTGGGATATTTTTGATAACGCTCCAATGTCGATTTCAACAATAAAATATCTTCTTCAGAAAAATGCCTGATGGCCTCGTACTTAGGCGTGTAATTAGAACGGCTTTCTATTTTTAAAACATCATTCAAGGTAACGTTAATCTGCGACTTTACCCTAACTACCGTGGTATTAGCCACCATATCTCCCAATCGCTGCGCATAGTTTGTTGACGAGACTAAAACTACTGCTGGTATTCCGAGTGAACTGTAAACATCCACTATCCGAAAGCACCAGCGGAGGAGATAATCATAAAAATCAGGATTTTTACCATTGAGCTTAATCACTTTAATCCGCAGCGCTTTTTTGCCAAAGGTTTGTCCATTCATTTTCACCTCCATTACCAACCAAGAGAAAAACATAAGCGGTAAATAGACCATGAACACAAAAAACTCTTCTGTGCTATTTCGAAATGAATAAGGCAGTAAGCCCCAAAGGATTACCAAAACAAAAGCAACAATCCCTTTGACAATTAAATCAATTAAAAAGGCGAAAATTCGATCGCGCGCAGCCGCCAACTCGTAGGAGATCGTAACGTTTTGTGTTGTTTTTACTTCAATACTGCGCATATCGACTGAATTGAGCTACGAACATAAGGTCAAAAACTTTGCATTCCATCAACCTATCCTCAACTTTTCTTTCCTGCTTCAAAATAATCGCAAAGAGGATACGATTATTGCAGAGATGTTTTTACATTCGGCGATCCAAGATCTGAAAACGCGAACATGCAAGAAACGGAATTCATCCAACAGAATAAAGACAAGTGGAACGAGCTGGAACAAGTCTTGGGCAAACCAAATAAAGATCCCGATCGACTCACTACTTTATTCATTGAGACTACTGATGATCTTTCTTATTCGCGTACCTTCTACCAAAATCGTTCGGTAAGAGTTTACCTCAACAAAGTTGCACAGCAAGTATACCAGGCCATTTATAAGAATAAAAAAGGTGGCAAAAACTTCCTGAGTCGCTATTGGAAAAACGAGTTGCCCACGGCTATGTGGCATCACCGAAATGAGCTTTTACAATCCACACTCATCTTCACCGCAGGACTTCTTATTGGAATTATTTCGAGCATCTACTATCCCGATTTCGCTCAAATCATGCTCGGCGAATCCTATATAGAAATGACCGAGGCGAACATCGAGCATGGCGATCCGATGGCCGTTTACCAAGATGAAAATGCCATCGAAATGTTTTTTCGTATTGCTTGGAATAACATTCGCATTAGCTTCACTGTGTTTGTATTCGGGATTGTGTTCGGCCTAGGCGCGTACTTTTTTGTGTTATATAATTCCATCATGGTGGGCGCTTTTATTTATTTCTTTATTGAAAGAGATTTATTTCAAGAAGCTTTTCTCGCCATTATGCTCCATGGCACGCTCGAACTTTCGATGATTGTCCTCTCTGGCTGTGCCGGGCTTGCACTAGCCCGCGGACTGCTCTTTCCAGGAACCTACAAACGTTCAGAGGCGCTCATCATGTCGGCTAGAAACGGAATTAAAATTATGATTTCCGTTACTATATTCCTATTTGTTGCCGCGCTAATTGAATCGTTTGCTACCCGCTACACTCGATTAAATGGAATTGAAAACGGACAACTCATTCTCGATACCATTCGGGGATTAATGATCCTCGCCTCCGCGGCCATTGTGATTGGTTACTTTGTCATCTATCCACGCATTAAATACAAGCGAGGTGAAATACCGAATGATTTGCCCGACGAACCTGCGGTAAAACAGATCACATTTATTTCTACAGAAAGCATAAAAAAAGCTGGAGCCCTTTTCACCGAAAGCTTTTATCTCTTTAGTCAAAACGCTCGCGGTTTGGCTATTCTTGCGGTGTCCATCGGTATCGCCTTTACAGGCCTTTATGGTCTTTTTACGTGGGGAGACTTCAATGCTATTTATGAGCGTCCAGACTCCTTTTACGATTATATCGACTACTTCAATCCACTCGATTTATTTTGGGTGTGGAATAGCTTTGAATTTCATTTCGACTTCGACTATTTTCCAATGGTCTATTTAGCCCTTACCTTCATGCTGGCGTTATGGGCCGCTTGGATATCGAAAGGATTTGAACATCATGCATTACTAAAAAAACGCAGTCACTTCAACAACCGGTTTTTAAAGGCCCTCTTACCCGCTTCCGTTGCGGTTCTCTGCATGCTGCTCCCAGAAGGACTCGGATTTTTTGTAATGCTCTTTATTATACCCCTTTGCTTGCTTTGGTATACAACAGCCGTGATCGAACAAGCCAATATTTTTTCCGCATTACCCCTCACCTTTCAATTATTAGCGGGAAACTTTTTCAAATTTTGGGGCGGATATCTATTGCTATTCACCCCCATTTGGTTGACCTTGTTCTTGATCAATTCTCAACTCATAGGCCTTTTGGCACAGTTCATTGAAATGAATCTGAGAAGTTCTTCCTACCTCTCCTTAAATCTTTACAGCATACTCAATACCTTTTTAATATTTGGTATTTCAGCATTTATTTTTTCACTCCAAATCTATTACGCACACCTCTACTACTTCTCGGCACGCGAGCAAACACGCGGAGAACATCTTAGAGCAGCTATTGATAAGATCGGAATTAAATCTCGCGCATATGGCTTGGAAAAAGAGATTTAATTTATCCACTTATTGCTTCATCTTAAATGGTTCTGCAAAAAATTTTCTTCTGCTTCTGTTTGTGATTTTCATTCAGTTATCCTCTTTCGCTCAAGACAGCCTGTGGACGAAAGAACAATGGGAAGAAACGCGAAAGGGCTACATCTATAAAGACCCGGAAAAAAAAGAAGAAGAAAAAGAAATCGACGAGCAAACAGAGCTCGACTTCAACGACGATTCGAATTGGCAATTGGAGCTCTCGGATACCGCGCGCATGGCCATTTTGGTAAGCTTCGTCATCATCCTAGCTGCCTTATTAATCTACTTCTTCTGGGGTAAAGGAAGTAGTGATCAACGCCTAAAAGAAATTGAGCTCAACATGCTTGTGCTTGAGCATAATCTCGACAAAATAGATCCTGATCAATTCTTAAATAAAGTATTAGATACAAACGACTATAAAACGGCTGTTCGCCTGCATTTCCTTTCTACGCTGAGAAAACTGCATCTCATTCAATGGATCAATTGGAAAAAAGATAAAACCAATTACGACTTCTTACGGGAGATGAGAACACGCGAGCAATATCCAGCCTTCAAAGAGCTCACCCTAGCCTTCGAGGTTGTTTGGTACGGCGATACGGATATTAATGAAGCCCAGTATTTATTGATCAAAGAAAAATTCGATTCACTTATTCAAACCTTACCGAATGAAAAGTAAATCGAATCAAAATATCATCATCGTCGTTAGTGCCGTTATGGTGCTATTGATCGGTGTGACCTTGTACATCTTGTATTTTTCAAAAGATCACTGGAATTGGGGAACTTCTTACAACCCAGAAGATAAAAACCCATACGGCGCCGCGCTATTTCATGAACTACTCGAAAAGAGCAACCCCGATGAATATGTATTTACAGTAGATTCTTTGTGCCGAAATATGCCGGTTGATCCAACGGATAAAGTGGACAATTATCTATTCCTTGGAGAGCGCGCATATATAGATTCTGCCGATGCCACACAAATCATTCAGTTCATCGAAAAAGGGAATAACGCGTTCTTCTTCTGTCAAGAATTATCCAATAGAGTAGTTGATAGTTTGATACGTCCTTATTATTCACCTACTGTCTATGAAGACGAGAATACCTGCGAGGAAGATCAAACAGAAGCCACAGAAGCGGCCGTTATAGAAGAAAGCACCACTTATGAATCCGAAGAGTACACGAACTACCATGTGGACACCGTGGTTTATTACAATGATGAAACCGGAGAAAACGAAACACTCTTCGTGGACACTTCAGACGTAGTTTTAGAAGAAGAAGTACCCGTAGCAGAAGAAACAGAAGAGCTCGTCTTGGATGAGGCGATTGGCACAGAATGGTATCAACCCTCGTTTTTTCCATCCAATTTTGACACAATTATTAGTCTCGAACTTCAAGAAAAAAAATTGAGTTCACCTGCATTGCTCAGTGAGAAATATGACTTTAAAGTCCAAGGAAATTATTGGCGATCGATAGAACCCATGCAAAACAGAGAAGGTGATCTCATGGAAACCTTAGGAACTTTCGATGTGCATTTCGTCAATTTCGTCCGTATTCCCATTGGTAAAGGATATTTGTACCTGCACTCTACTCCATTGGCTTTTACGAATCTGCCGCTGAGCAATGATAGCATCATGCAATATGCTCAATTGGTTTCCACCTATTTTGGCAAGGGTAAAATTTATTGGGATGAGGAGAATAGAAACTATGACTCCAATGCCTTCAAAAAGTCCCCTTCAAATGATGAGGAAACCGGCGAAGGACCGCTTGAATTTATACTTTCAGAACCATCGCTTCGCACTGCCTGGTATCTGCTGTTGATGGCCCTTATACTGTATGTGTTTTTTGGTGCCAAGCGAAAACAGCGCATTATTCCCGTTACGGAAAGAATGGAAAATACATCCATCGAATATGCAGAAGTTATCTCTCAACTTTTCATGCGCCAAAGAGATCACAAGAGCTTAGTGAAGTTAAAGTCCGATCTTTTCAAAGTAGAATTGCGCGAGCGATATGGACTTCGAGTGCCCTTAGCGAAAGAAGATGAAAATGAGGAGTGGTTTCTAAAAGTGAGTCAAAAAACTGGAGTATCCATAGCTCTCATCAAACGCATTTATGAACGCATTCATTACTTTGCTCATACCGAAGATGTGAATACCGAACAAATGCTCATATTCCACAATTACCTAGAAGAATTCAATGCTACCGCAAGGTAAGTAATACCATAAGCACCATGACAGAAAACGAAATGCCTTTATCACAAAACCCTGAGCCAGCGCCAGCTCCCGTAACTCCAAGTAGCGAGTGGGAATTAGGGATTACCGATTTCAACAAAATCAATGTTGCTCCACTCAACGATGCCGTGGACAAAATGAAAGTTGAAATATCAAAGGTGATCGTAGGCCAAGACGATACCATAGAACTATTGATGACCGCGCTTTTGGTGGGCGGACACGTTTTGGTAGAAGGCTTGCCTGGTATTGCCAAAACCCTTACTTCTAAGCTACTCGCGAAGTGTATTAAGGCCGATTTTAGCCGCATTCAATTCACTCCCGATTTGATGCCCACAGATGTTACGGGTACTTCCGTTTTCAACTTAAAAGAAAACAACTTTTATTTCCGAAAAGGGCCCATTTTTTCCAATATCATCTTGATTGATGAAGTGAACCGTTCTCCAGCTAAAACACAAGCTGCACTCATGGAAGTGATGGAGGAAAAACAAATTACCTACGATGGAACCACTCATAAGATGGGCTTCCCCTTCTTTGTAATTGCTACGCAAAACCCCGTGGAGCAAGAAGGAACGTATGCTTTGCCTGAAGCTCAGTTGGATCGTTTCATTTTTAAAATTAAAATGAATTATCCCGATTTAAATCAGGAGATTGCCATTCTTCAACGATTTAGTCAAGACTTTCATGGTAAACAGAGCAATGATGTCAATGCGGTAATCGATGGTGCGCAATTGCAATCATTCCATGACATGATCGAACGCGTGTATATCCGTCCTGAGTTGTTGCAGTATATCGCTTCTGTGGTGAACAACACCCGCAATAATGGCGACTTGTTTATGGGAGCTTCTCCGCGCGCATCGCTGGCCATAATGAAAGCAGCGAAAGCCTTAGCTGCCGTTCGCCGCCGCAACTTCGTTACCCCTGACGATATCCGCACAGTAGCCTTGCCAGCGTTGAATCATCGTTTGGTACTCAGTCATGAGCGCGAAATGGAAGGGCATACCATTGAAGAAATCATTGACAACATTCTGAAAACCGTAGAAGTTCCTCGATGAAAAAAATCAGTAAAATACAGAGCTTTCAGTTGACCAGCCGCTTCTTTGGTGCTTTAGGAGCGGTGATCTTGCTGTATGCTTTATCCTTTGGTATCGGGGTGCTTTCGCCCCTGGCTACCTTATTGAGTGTTTTACTGCTTACCTTGATTTTAGTAGAAACATTTTTGCTTTTTAGCTCAGCGCTTCACCTCACCGCCCACCGCGAAATGAGCAAGATGCTGAGCTTAGGAGATGAAAATCCCATTGCCCTTTTTATTCAAAACAAAGGGAAGTTTAAAGTGAACATACAACTCTACGATGAGCTTCCTTTTCAGTTTCAAAAACGCAATTTCAACGAGAAGATCGAACTTCTCGCAGACAGTTCAAAACAGCTGCAATATGCGCTTCGGCCCGTTCAAAGAGGAGAATATCATTTTGGTTATTTGAATGCGCATACCTCAAGTGTCATTGGCCTGGTTTCTCGTCGCCTTCAGCTCGCCAATCCACACATGGTTCCCGTTTATCCGAGTGTTATTCAGATGAAAAAATATGAGCTGATCGCCTTTGCGCGCATCAGCACCTTTGATGGGATCAAAAAAATCCGTCGAATTGGCCATAGCTACGAATTTGAACAAATCAAATCATACAACTTAGGCGATGACGTGCGCAGTATCAACTGGAAAGCTACTGGTAGGCGCAATCAGCTGATGGTAAATCAGTACGAAGACGAAAAGGCACAACAGATATATACCATTATTGATAAAAGCAGAAGTATGCACATGCCTTTCAACGGCCTTTCTCTGCTTGATTACAGCATCAATACTTCATTGGTTATTTCCAACATTGCTTTAAAAAAATCGGATAAAGCAGGTCTCATCAGTTTTTCTCACCGTATTGGTAGTACACTGAAAGCCGATCGTTCAGAACTTCAGCTGAAAAAAATACTGCACTCGCTTTATCATGAAAAACCTCAGCCTTACGAAGCAAACTATGATTTGCTCTATCATGGCATCAAAAAAGTCATTCGTAGTCGAAGTCTTATTTTCCTCTATTTAAACTTCGAAAGTACCTATGCCATGGAGCGGGCCTTGCCCATTTTGCAAAAAATCAATACCCATCATTTGTTGGTGGTGATGATATTTGAAAATACAGAGCTCATGCAATACGCCAAGCGAGATGCAGAGTATGTCTCTGATATATATGCCAAGACCATTTCTCAAAAATTGATTTGGGAGAAAAAACAAATCGTTTCTAAGCTGCGCAAACACGGCATACAAACCATTCTGAGTAAGCCTGAGGATCTTTCCATCAACACCGTCAATAAGTACCTAGAATTAAAAGCCAAAGGCACGATCTAAACGGTAGGCTTTCCTTATTTTTGCAGCAAAATTGAAATAGAGGACTGCGAAAATGGAAATCCCAAGTAAATACGACCCTACAACCACGGAAGATAAATGGTATGCCTACTGGATGGAGCACAAGTTGTTCCGCAGTGTGCCTGACGAGCGTAAGCCGTTTACCATCGTCATTCCACCACCTAACGTTACGGGCGTATTGCACATGGGCCATATGCTCAACAACACCATTCAAGACTTATTGGTGCGTCGTGCCCGTATGCGCGGATATAATGCCCTATGGGTTCCTGGTACCGACCATGCCTCTATAGCCACGGAAGCCAAAGTGGTTCAAAAGCTCCGCAAAGAAGGCATCAAAAAATCGGACCTCAGTCGTGATGCATTCCTCGAGCATGCATGGGAATGGACACATAAGCACGGCGGAATCATTCTCGAGCAATTAAAAAAACTCGGAGCTTCTTGCGATTGGGAACGCACCCGTTTCACCATGGATGAGAAGTATTACGACAGTGTTATCGACTGCTTTCTTGATCTTTATAAAAAAGGGAAAATCTACCGCGGCGAGCGCATGATCAACTGGGATCCTGCAGCCTTGACCGCACTATCCGATGAAGAGGTTATCTACAAAGAAGTAGCATCTAAACTTTATCATGTAAAATACGCGATAGCAGGAAGCACTAGTGAATTCATCACCATTGCCACCACGCGTCCGGAAACTATTTTGGGCGATACCGCCATTTGTGTTAATCCGAAAGATGAGCGTTACTTGCATTTACATGGAAAAAAAGCAATCGTTCCATTACTCGGCCGCGAAGTACCCATCATTGCCGATGAGTACGTAGAAATGGAATTTGGAACAGGTTGTTTGAAAGTTACGCCAGCTCACGATCCAAATGACTTTTTGCTCGGCGAGAAATACAAACTCGAAGTAGTGAATATGATGAATGCTGACGGCACCATCTCTCCTGCTGGACAGTTGTATGTAGGCATGGATCGTTTTGAGGTACGTACGAAGATCGTTGAAGATCTTTCCGCTGCAGGCCATTTGGTAAAAACAGAAGAACACATCAATAAAGTGGGTTATTCAGAACGAACAGATGTGGTAATCGAACCTCGTCTTTCGTTGCAATGGTTTGTGGACATGAAAGAGCTCAGCAAGCCAGCGCTCGATCATGTAATGGACGACACCATTCGATTCTTCCCTCCGAAGTTTAAGAATGCTTATCGCAACTGGATGGAGAACATTAAAGATTGGTGTATTTCACGCCAACTTTGGTGGGGACATCGCATACCTGCTTGGTACGGTCCTGATGGCACATTTGAAGTGGCCAAAACAGAAGCAGAGGCATTGGCTCTTTTTCAAGCCAAAAACCCTGCAATCACCGCGTCGGATATCCAACAAGATCCAGACGTTTTAGACACTTGGTTTTCATCTTGGTTATGGCCAATATCCGTATTTGATGGATTCTATAAAGAGGATGAAGTAAGTTATTACTATCCCACCGCAGATCTTGTAACGGCGCCAGAAATTATGTTCTTCTGGGTAGCTCGTATGATTATTGCGGGTTACGAATATAGAGGTACATTCCCCTTCCGCAATGTTTATTATACCGGTATTGTGCGTGATAAGCAAGGTCGCAAAATGAGTAAGTCGCTTGGCAATTCACCTGATCCCATTGACCTTATGGCTCAATACGGAGCGGATGGCGTGCGCGTAGGTATGTTGCTTTCTTCACCTGCCGGAAATGACTTATTGTTTGATGAATCTTTATGTGAGCAAGGAAGAAACTTTGCCAATAAAATTTGGAATGCTTTCCGTCTCGTAAAAGGTTGGGAAGAAAAAGTAGATAACACCGTTGTTCAACCAGAATCGGCGCGTGTGGCTATTGAATGGATGAATGCGCGATTCCAAGCTGTATTAGCAGACCTTAACGACGACTACGATAAATTCAGAATCAATGAGGCCCTCATGAGCACTTACAAGCTTGTTTGGGATGATTTCTGCGCTTGGTATTTAGAAATGGTTAAACCGGCATATGGATCAGCAATGGACGCTACTACATATGCAGCTACGATCTCCATATTCGAAAACATTCTAAAAGTACTTCATCCGTTTATGCCATTTCTTACCGAAGAAATTTGGCATTTTATCAGTGAACGTGCGGCGGGAACAGGAAGTTTATGTGTAGCCACATGGCCAGAGGCAAATGAAGCGAATCCCGCATTATTAGGCAAATTCGATCAATTCACAGAAGTCATGATCGGTTTGCGCAATATCCGTAAGGAAAATAATATTCCTCAAAAGGAAAAGCTCAGTATGAAAGTAAAGGCAGCAAATGCTGACACCACTTTTGATGCAAACATCATTCATCTGGGCAATTTGGAGAGCATTGAATACTCTTCTGAAAAACCGAGTAACTCGTTTACATTTATCGTGAATGGAAATGAATATTTTGTTCCATTTACGGCCAACGTTGACGTAGAAGGCGAGCGTAAAAAATTGACCGACGAGCTGAACTACACCAAAGGATTTTTAAAATCAGTAGAAGCCAAGTTGAGTAATGAACGTTTTGTAAATAACGCGCCAGCGGCGGTTTTGGAAACAGAGCGTAAAAAACAAAGTGATGCGCTTTCAAAGATTGCGATGATTGAAGAAAAGCTCAGCACATTAAACTAAGACAATTACCACTCATTTAATTATAAATAGTAGAATGGCACAAATCACATTTAAAGGCAACCCAGTGCAAACTGCTGGTTCACTTCCCAGCGTAGGAAGCGCTGCACCAGACTTCCGTTTAACAGGCACAGATTTAGCAGACATCCAGCTCTCTAATCTCCGCGGCAAACGTGTTGTTCTGAATATTTTCCCAAGCGTTGACACAGGTATATGTGCGGCATCTGCTCGCAAGTTTAACCAGTTGGCTTCAGGCATGGAAAACACTGTTGTGCTCAACATATCAAAGGATCTTCCATTTGCACACAATCGTTTTTGCGCAGCCGAAGGACTAAAGGATGTTCATGGCGCCTCACAATTCAAAGACAACG
>JBDKGH010000051.1:0-42577 GCA_039798265.1 Bacteroidota bacterium
TAATCCCAAGTAGAGCCTTCTTTAAAAAAGTACCACCTCTTCATTGCGTCGATGGAGTTATCCATCTCGCATTCCGGGGCAGGCGGCTGCGGCTCTTCTTCGCGACAAGAAAGAACAGTGACTAAAAACAATAGATAGACATAAAAACGCAACTTCATTTACTCCAGCATATATTGTAACGAATATAGTTTTTTTTTTTAATAAAAACAAATAATATTGAAAAGGCATCATTGACATTATCTCTTCAGTTCCTTCTCCACAATCATCCAACTCTTCATACTCCTATTGTCCCGTAGGCTTGGCGTCTGAAATCGCCATTACTATATTCGTTTCTCTAGTAAATGTCGCCAAGTGATCATTCGAAAAATTTGCCGTAAATACAATAGGCATAACATCTCTCAGTCAGTAGCCATTCTAATTATCAATCAATGTAGCTATACTCATCGCATTAAAATTTAAATTACCCTCCTGCTGCATAGATGTCTCAGCATTACCATCGAATCGCAGAAAACTCAATAGAGGAACATAAATTTCATTCTTAATTGATTGCATATAGACGCTATCTGTTATACTGCTATTTTGATTCAGGTTATTCGTTTCGATTGCTAATGACTCTAGATAGTGGCCAAGTCCTGCTGGTGAATCGGTAAACTTCAGCGTCCTAAATCTTAAATGATCCAGTGGAATGGAATCTCTAAGAAAAGTATAACCCATGTTTCAAGCATAAATGGAAACAGGGGTGAAATTCTTTTTAAATCGATCCCCGTTCCGCTAATAATGATCAAAACTGTAAGTTTCTTCTTGAGTATGAAGACAAAATTGAGTGATTAAAAAAACAAACTCCGAACCCCGAGTTCAATTGAGAGAGCCAAACGAATGAACGAGATTAGCTTTTAAAGTTGCTAGTGACTATCTTCGTCTTTCCTCATGAATTATCTCGCCCATTTTTTATGCACGCAAAATCGTCCTTCGGTGCTCGTTGGACAATTTATCTCAGATGCGATTAAGGGGCGCGATTATGAAAATTATACCGGTGAGCTTAGAGGGGGCATACTCCTCCATCGCCATATCGACCAAGCTACGGAATCTTCTCCCCACTGCAAGCAACTACGCGAACTCATCCGACACGATATTGGACTTTGGTCGCCTGTAGCCATCGACATGTATCTCGATTATGCATTGGCCAATCATTGGCACCTCTTTCACTCTTTGCCGCTGCAACAGTTTGCCCAGTGGTGCTACCGCGAACTAAATGCACAGCACCATTTGTTACCTGAGCGAATGCAATACACCCTGCATTACATGGCCAAGGGCGACTGGCTCACCTCGTACCAATCCATAGAGGGCACCCAAAAAGCCCTCATCGGTCTCTCCCAGCGCGTTAAAAATGGCCATGGCCTTCAAATAGCTGCAGAAAAACTTCCAGATTGGGTGAATCCCATAAATCAATGTTTTTCAGCCTTCTTTCCTCCACTGTTTGCAGAATGTGACGCCAAAATCCTTACTTTCGCGACCGACATTTAACGCCTGCGTATTGATATTTGCTCTTTGAGACTTATTATTGCGTAGCTTTTTAAACCTGTGGGTATGAAAAAACTGTTCGCTGTTCTTACTTTACTGTGCATTGGTCAGCTCGCTTGGGCTGGTTCAATTATCATTGAAGGCAGATATCAGCTAAGAAATATCTTCATCATCAATCCCGTTTCTAGCGATGGAGTTGGCTTTTGTGCATACGAAGTCACCGTCAATGGCATTGTGTCTTCTGACGAAGTCAACTCGCAAGCATTCGAAATTGATCTCACCATTTGGAATCTCAAAGTGGGCGATCCTGTTACCGTTGTTATCAAACACAAAGACGGATGTGCCCCCAAAATTTTGAACCCTGGTGCACTGGAATCTACCCCTACTTTCGAATGTTCTAAAATTGATTGCTCCCCTTCTGGCCTCCTCACCTGGGAAACAAAAGGTGAAATGGGAAAACTACCTTACATCATTCAACAGTTCAAATGGAACAAATGGGTGAATGTGGGTCAAGTGGATGGCATCGGTACTTCGGGCACCAATAACTATCGTTTTCAAGTACAACTCACCAGCGGTAACAACAAATTCCGCGTAGCTCAAAAAAGCTATGAAGGTGACTTGCGTAAAAGCAATACCTGCGAGGTGAACAGCTCTGTGCCCGTGGTTAGCTTCAAATACGATAAAAAAACACGCATCATTACCTTCTCTGCCGATACGGCTTATGAATTATACAATTCATTCGGCCAAATTGTAAAAAGAGGATTTGGAAATTCGCTAGATGTAAATACCTTAGCAAAAGGAGAATATTTCCTAAGCTACGACAACAAAACAGACAAGTTTATTCGCAAGTAATTCCAACCAAAACCAAATAAACCGCTTACCGGAACTCCCCCGAACCGCTCAGCTTCGATTATTTCCATCGAAATTGAGTAGTTCGGGGGATTCTGTTTTGGCCGCATTCGTAGAGTTTTCGTATCTTGCGGAGGCATGATAAAAGGCAAGCTACACTTTCTGGGGATCCTCTTTCTACTCAGCATACTGTCTGTAATTTCAGCATGCCATGAGGTCGATTCCTCATACGCCAAGCCTTTCCCGAAGCCCATCCGTTTTGACCTCGACGCCATTAAAAAAAGAGGGAAAATCATTCTTCTCACTGAAAACAGTGCCTCTACTTATTTTCTCTACCGCAACCAAACCCGTGGTTTTGACTATGAAATGGTGAGGGCATTTGCCAAACACCTCGGCGTAAAGCTCGAAGTGCGACTACTCGATGATGTGGATCGTATGTTCGAATTGCTCAACCTCGGCGAAGGCGACATCATCGCCTCTAATCTTACGGTTACTCCCGAACGACAGCAAATTGTCCATTTTAGTAACCCCGTTTATACGACACGTCAAATGCTCGTTCAGAAGATTGCTGATGATCGTTTCCCTGATAGCCTATTCAAAGTGATTCAAGACACCGCTCATCTTCACGAGATACCCGTGTGGGTGCACCGTTATTCCTCGTTTTATACGCGCTTGAAAGAGATTGAAGCGAACAATCAAACGCCGCTTCAAATTCATGAAGCACCCGGTGAAATAAACACCGACGATCTGCTGCGACTGGCCGCCATTGGCGAAATTGGAGCTACAGTAACCGACGAAAACCTCGCCATGCTCCAAGCACAAGATTACCCCGAATTGGATATGACCGTGCCCATCACCGGTCCACAAAACATTGCATGGGCTGTTCGAAGTAATTCATCGCAACTACTGCAAGCCATGAATGAGTGGTTAGCTCAATCGTCTACCCAACGAAAAATAGCTAAGACCTACCGAAACTATTTTGGCTCCGAACAAAAGCTTGATTACAGAGGTCCCTATGTAATGCCCGAAATTTCCAATGAACAAATTTCTCAATACGACTCTTTATTTAAAAAATACGCACCCGAAATCGGATGGGATTGGCGCCTACTTGCTGCACTTGTGTACCAAGAATCGCGCTTCAATCCTAACGCCCAATCATGGAGTGGTGCATTTGGACTCATGCAATTAATGCCCGAAACAGCTGCCAAATTTGGTTGCGATAGCACACAAACCGAAGAACCCAACATTCGAGCAGGTGTAAAATATGTGCGCTACCTCGATCGTTTTTGGCGAGATAAGATACCCAATGACCAAGAACGTATAAAATTTGTACTTGGTAGCTACAACATAGGTCCGGGTCACATTCTCGACGCTGTTCACATTGCCCGTCAGTTGGGTAAATCAGACACCCTTTGGGATGGGCATGTAGGAGAATGTTTATTGCTGAAAACACAAGAAAAATACTATACACTTCCAGGAGTAAAACACGGCTATTGCCACGCTCGTGAGCCTTTTCATTTTGTGGCAAAAATCACTGCCGTTTACGAACACTACAAAACAGTAATCAAAAAATAACGGATGCGTCAATTCGCTTTTTCACCCCTCACTCGCCTCGCTTTTTTAGTCATCCTCTTTACTTTTTCATGCAAGAAAAAAGAAGAAGTCTATCTTCTCGAAGGAAAAGTAACCAATGCAAGAACAGGTCAAGGTATTGGTGGTGCCCAAGTAGAAGTTGAACGCACCACTACCTCTAACACTGTTGTTAGTGGTGGTTTCAGTACTGCCGACAACGCCACTACAAGCAGCGATGGTAGCTTTGCTTTAGAGTGGCCGAGTGAGCGTCTGGTAGAAGCCCGCCTCAAAGCCAGCGCTACCAATTACTTCTCTCGCACCGTTGATTTGCGAACAGATGATTTTGCCCCTGAAGAAATCGTCCGAAAAAACATAGCGCTTTACCCTCAAGCGAGCATTCGCATTCACCTGTTAAACCAATTTACCGTTGGTGGAGGCGATGTGCTTATCTTTTCTTTACCCAACGCTGTATTCGATTGCAACTGCTGTTCGAATGACGAATCTACTTATGTGGGACCACTCGACACTACCTATACCTGCAAGGTATATGGCGATACCTGGATCAAGTACCGCACACGCGTTGGCTCGACGACTCAAGATAGCTTGTCCATCGACAGCATTTTTTGTCCCTCTTTCCAAACTACTGACTTATTTGTACCCTATTGATGGAGCATGTTTTTTCCACCACCCGTGCAGCCCGTTTCTATCAGTTGGGCGAATGGACCGAAAAAACGAAGGGCGTGTGGATCGTCTTTCACGGTTATGGTCAATTGGCGCAATACTTCATTCGTAAATTTCAACTGCTTGCCGATAACGGTGACGTGGTGATCGCTCCTGAGGGGCCACACCGTTTTTATACCACCGGACAAAGCGGCCGTGTAGGTGCTAGCTGGATGACAAAAGAATGGCGAGAGCAAGACATCACCGACAATCTCAACACACTGCGCTCACTCTATGGCGTGATTCAACCGAACATTCGTTCGGGAATAAAAACAAACATCATTGGATTTTCGCAGGGAGCCGCCACTTCAGTGAGATGGATTGCCGATGGCCAAGTAGACGTAGATCACTATTTTATCTGGGCTGGTCATTTGCCCCCTGATTTGAACTATTCTTTGGCCTCCGGTGTTTTCAATCGTATTAAAACTACCCTCGTTATGGGCGATGAAGATCCCTATTTCCCGGCTGGCGACCACTCCGCGTGGACAGCGCTGCTGCATCCTGCAGGCATTGACTTCCGCGTGCATACCTACAAAGGTGGCCACGACATCTACCCCGAGACCCTTCGTGAACTTCTAAAATTGACTTAACTTTCGACCGATTAGACACGTACCCTCATGAAACACATTTTATCCTTTTTGTTCATCTGCACTTTTCTATTTGCTCAAGCGCAAGAGGAAATTTTACCACGTGGATTAACCAAAGAAGAAAAGGCGCTTTTTGAAAGAGGCGATTTTCAACTGTATCAACCCGATAGAGGAATTACCTCGCCTCCTCCTTTCCAAAATCTTCGCTGCATGGCCGAATGGGAAGAAATTCAGGCGCTCACCATTGCTTGGGTTGGATATCCCGGTATTTTAAAACAAATAGTGGCCGCTGCTCAAACGGAAACGCAAGTGATCATTCTTTCTGAAGATCCTCAAGCCACTGAAAATTATTTGCTGAGCAATCAAGGTACCACCGCACTGCCTAACCTCGATAATGTAACGATTGTAAACGCCCAATACGATAGCGTATGGATGCGCGATTACGCCGCAAATCCTGTTTATGGAAGTGAAGTAGACGATCTCATTTTAGTCGACTGGATCTACAATCGCCCACGCCCTAACGATGATGCTTCACCAGAAGCCATTGCAGCGGAGTTAAACATTCCCCTTTACACGCTAACCGAAGCACCAACAGATTTGGTCAATACTGGTGGCAACTGGATGAGTGATGGCTTCGGAACGGCCTTTGCCTCCGAACTCATTCTTGAAGAAAATGCCGTTAACAACCCCTACAACGTAACCCCCAAAAGTGTAAACGATATCGATGCCATCATGACCGAATGGTTAGGCATTGATCGATACATCAAAATGACTACGCTGCCTTATGATGGCATTCATCACATTGACATGCACATGAAGCTGCTCGATGAGGAAACCCTTCTTGTAGGAGAGTATCCAGAAGGAATTGCCGATGGCCCGCAGATCAACGCCAATATCGAATATGTGCTCAACAATTTTCAGTCAAAATGGGGCACACCCTTTAAAGTGGTTCGCATTCCTATGCCTCCAAGCACTAGCGGACTTTGGCCAAGTAGTTCGCCTACTCCAGGTTATTACCGCACCTATTCCAATGCCGTATTTGTAAACAAAACCGTCATCCTTCCTACCTACCGTGAAGAGTATGACACCACAGCCATCCGCATTTGGCAAGAAGCCTTACCGGGCTATCGCATCGTAGGCATTGATTCTGACAACCAGTCCGAACCCATCATTGCCGCAAGCGGCGCCATCCATTGCATCACACACAGCGTAGGTGTTCAGGATCCAATGCTCATAAGCCATCAACCGCTTCCAGATACTGACAATACCATTGACGATTATCGTGTAGAAGCTTACATCAACCATCGCAGTGGAATTAGCAACGCCAAACTTTTTTACAAAACAAGTTTAGCAGCGAACTACGAAGAAGTGAGCATGACCGATATTGGCAACCATTTATTTGAGGCTTACATACCCGCGCAACCGGAGGGTACTACAGTCTATTATTACGTGCAGGGAACCTCCGTTTCGGGAAAAGTACTCAATCGTCCGATGCCAGCTCCTGAAGGGTATTGGTCATTCCGAGTATTGGGAGAAATCGTTGCTACCATAGAAGAAGCGACCGAACAAACATTCGGTAAGGTGTTTCCAAATCCAGCATCCGAATTGACCTGCATCAAACTTCAGCTCAATAGCGGTCAAGAGGGCGAAATTCAATTGTTCAATTCTGTTGGCCAGCAAATAGCGGTTTTGAAAAAAGGAACATTTTCACCCGGCGAAAGCACCCACTTTTTTGATGCCTCGCCCTATGCTTCGGGCTCTTACTATTTGCGCTTTAGCAGCACAAACGTAAACGCCACTTACCCCTTGATGATCAAGTAGTACTAAGGAACTGTTAAACCAGCGTTAAAGGACCTTGTATGTTCAAAAAAGAGCATTCAAGGTCCTTTGTTTTTTTCTAACTTAGGCCAACCAAAATACACTTCTTAACCTTGAAGAAACTCATACCAGAAGAGGCGTTGGCGAAAGCAACCAAGATGGGCGTAGATAATCCGATTATCTCGTTGATCTCGCGAGTAGCCCGTATCGAAAAAGTCAATGAACTTTACGACAACGTGTGTAAAGCGGACGGCCTTGCTGCTGTTGATCGACTTTTCGAAATCCTCGATGTTCAATTTGAACTTGATCCCAAGTGTTTAGAGAACATTCCAAAAGAAGGACCTTTCATCGTTGTCGCTAATCACCCCTTTGGTGCGTTAGACGGAATGGCACTCATTAAAGCCATTGGAGAAACCCGCCCTGACTTCAAGGTAATGGCCAACTTTTTACTGCAGAACGTAGAGCCCGTGAAGGACTTTTTTCTAGCCGTTAATCCCTTTGAAGGACAAAGTGCCCTGTACAGCAATATAGCAGGATTAAAAGCCGCTAAACAACATTTAGAACAAGGATATCCACTGGGCATCTTTCCAGCCGGTGAAGTCTCTACTTTTCAAGGCGATCTAAAAACCATTGCTGATCGCATGTGGCAACCCAGTGCAATCAAAATTGTGAGAAATGCGCGTGTACCTGTTGTACCCGTGTATTTCGACGGCACCAACTCATACCTCTTTCACCTGCTAGGCCTTATACATCCCAACCTACGCACCTTAGCGCTGCCGTCTGAGATGTTGAAGAAAAAAGGCTCCACCATTCGACTCAAAATCGGAAAGGCCATTCAACCAAAGGATACTGATGTTTTCACCAATGTGGATCAGTATGGAAAATACCTGCGGGCAAAAACATATGCGCTCGGATCTTCCTTCGAGGTAAAGCGCGAATTCTTTCGCCGATTCCGATTTCCAAAACGAGAAGATGCCATTATCGACGCCGTGCCAACCGATTTAATTTGTCGCGAAATAGAATCCATCGAACGCTTTCGTTCGCTTACCTACGATAACTTTGAGTGCTATGTAGTGAGCAGTGATTTTATTCCTCATACTCTGCGCGAAATTGGCCGACTGCGCGAAGTGACTTTCCGACAAGTGGGCGAAGGAACCAACAAAAGCATTGACCTCGATGAGTATGATTTGTATTATCATCATCTCATTCTGTGGGATAAAGACGCCAAAAAAATTGCCGGTGCTTATCGCGTAGGAAATGGTGCTGAGATAATGCCGCTTTACGGAGTAAAAGGATTTTATAGTGCCAGTCTTTTCAAAATGGGTGGTAAGATGAAACCCATCTTAGAAAAATCACTGGAGCTCGGTCGTTCATTTATCGTACAAGAATACCAACGCCACCGACTTTCGCTTTTTTTACTTTGGAAAGGAATACTCTTTTACCTATTCGCCAATCCTCACTTTCGTTATATCATCGGGCCTGTGAGCATTAGCAATAATTATCAAGAAGTATCAAAAGAACTGATCATTCAGTTTATTCGGAAAAATTATTTCAATCACGAACTTGCTGAGCACGTTTCTCCGCGCAACTCCTTTAAGCCAAAAATTAAAGTAGTGGATACAGACGTATTGGTTGAAGGCTCTCAAAGTGATTTGAAAAAAATGGACAAGATTATCGCAGAGATTGAACCCTCTAGCTTTACCATGCCCGTTTTATTGAAAAAGTACTTACAACAAAACGCCAAAATTCTCGCATTCAACTCCGACCCAAAATTCAACAATGCCCTCGACGGCCTTATGCTACTGGACATGGAGAATCTTCCGGAAGACACGGTAGAAACGTTGAAAAGAGAAATGGTAGAACAACCCGCATAATCCTGTTATGGAAAATCGTCGTTCGTTTTTATTTAAAAGCACTGCTGCCCTCGCTGTCGGTTTATTGGGTGCCAAAAAATGGATCAAAGCCGCACCTGCGGAAAAGAAAACTTTTCTCGGGGGTTTAGTTATTTCCACTTGGAATCATGGTATTGCCGCCAATGAAGCCGCTTGGAAAAAATTAGATGACGGCGGAAATGCCCTCGATATGGCGGAAGCGGGTGTGCTGATCACTGAAAGCGATCGCAACAACCAATCGGTTGGTCTTAGCGGATTGCCCGATCGCGAAGGGCATACCACCCTCGACGCCTGTATCATGGACTCTCAAGGTCGTGCAGGGTCGGTTTGTTTTTTAGAAAAAATAGAACATCCTGTAAGTGTGGCCAGAGCTATTTTGGAAAAAACACCACACGTTATGATTGTGGGCGAAGGAGCTCAACAACTCGCCCTAAGTGAAGGAATGAAGTTGAGTGACTATCAAAATCCGAATACGGTCAACGAATGGAAAAAATGGCTTGAAAAAAGTGAGTACAAGCCCATCATCAACATCGAAAACCACGATACCATCGGGCTGATAAGCATGGATAAAAATGGTGATCTTGCAGGAGCCTGCACCACCAGTGGTCTTGCTTTCAAAATGCGCGGTCGTGTAGGCGATAGTCCAATAATTGGCGCTGGGCTTTACGTAGACAATGAAGTAGGTGCTGCCACCTGCACCGGACTTGGTGAAACCGTGCTTCGATCTTGCTCCTCTTTTCTTGCGGTTGAACTCATGCGCCAAGGCAAAACACCTCAAGAAGCCTGTGAAGAAGCCATCGCACGCCTCTATCACATCAATCGTTTTATGAAAGATGAATACCAAGTAGGCATACTCGCGGTAGATAAATCAGGAAACGTAGGAGCGTATGCTTTGCGCCCAGGATTTACCTACGCGCTCTACAAAGACGGTAAAAACATAGAAATAAAATCGGGTAGCCTCCTACCTTAAGACTGAAACGCTTGCTGAACTTCTGACACGATCGTTGCCGGACCACCAAAGTGTTCAATGACCTTTACAGCTGGAAATTCCTCTTTGATCATTTTTACCAATGCCAATCGATCATGCGGATCAACCCCACCACCGATGAGTGTGCCATCCACCGCATTCGCTCTCAAGTAAGTCATTGTTTCCTCCAAGGTTACAAAGCCTACTGTATCAAAAGACGCCGCCTTCAACAGACGTTCCGCATTTTCTACAATGTACTCGTGCTTGCCCAATACAACGACAAACGGTTTTTTCACTTCAGTAATTTCCACAGGTGTTGACTCTTCCATAACGAATTCCTAATGACTCGGCCAAATTAGACCGAAGTTGATTGTTTTTCCAAACAAGATCGACGATAAATTGAACCTTTATGATCATATTTGTTTTTACTATCCACTAAACTACTCCACGTGAACCCTTTTATGTCATTATTTAAGTTAGCCCGCCCGCTAAATTTGGCAATTATGGTGCTCACCATGGTTTGCCTCCGCTATTGGATCATCGCTAGCATCATGCAAAGTGCCAACATCGGCATGGAATTCCAACTTTCAGAGTTTCAGTTTACCCTGCTATGTTGTGTGGTGGTGCTGCTGGCCGCTGCTGGCAATTTCATCAATGATTATTTCGATCTAAAAGTAGACCGCATCAATCGACCTGACCGTGTCATCATCGGTAAAGATGTCAAAAGACGCGTCGCCATGATTTTGCACCAAGTACTGAACATCATTGCTGTTTTGCTCACTGCCTATTTGTGTTGGAAAACTCAACTATGGGGCGGTTTGATATTCACTATTGTTATTGCTACTCTGCTGTGGTGGTATTCACCCATTCTGAAAAAGAGAGCCGTTATCGGCAACATTGTCATCGCCATTTGTGCAGGACTTGTTCCCATATGGCAAGCATATTTCGAAATCAATCTGTTGGAAGTTCGCTACCATCAAATGCTCTTATCCGAAGATCTCATACAAAGCATGTGGTATTGGATGATTGGATATGGATTCTTTGCCTTTATACTCACCCTAGCTCGTGAAATTTTAAAAGACATCGAAGACATTGAAGGAGATAAAACAGAACATTATCATACGTTACCTATCAATACCTCAGAGTCCTTTGCCCGATACACGGCTACGATCATTCTGTGGGTTTCGTTGTTGGCCTTTCTCTGCGTTATTTCTTACTACTACATGCACGACACCAATACGCTTATAGCTGCAGCTTTGCTCGTGGTGCTTCCATTGGTTATCGGTATAAAAGGTAGCGGCTCTGCTCGTAAAAAAGAAGAGTACCATCGTGCGAGCATGTGGGTAAAAGCCGCCATGGTAGGCGGAATACTTTTCGCCTATTTCGCAGGTCAGCATCTTGCTCAATTGAGTTAAACGCGGAAGTTTTTTCCTTCTGTCGATTTTTCTTTTTGAGGCACTAGCAACAACAATAACAATCCTACAACAAAGAAGGTGATCAATGCTAGAATGGACGTGCGCATGCTACCGAATGCTCCTTCGAGATAACCAAAAGAAATCAAACCGATTATCAATCCTACCTTTTCGGTTACATCATAAAAGCTGAAATACGAAGCCGTATCTTCTGTTTCGGGAATAAACTTGCTGTATGTGCTGCGCGCCAAACTCTGTGTGCCACCCATGATAAAACCAATAAGGCCAGCAGCCAAGTAAAACTCATTGGGTGTATCCACTATCGTGTAAGCAAAAACGCAAATGCCACACCAAGCCAACAAAGCGACTTTCAGCATATTGAGATTGCCTAATTTTTTTGATCCCCAAGAAAAAACAAAAGCTCCAGGAATCGCAATGAGTTGCACCATGAGCACAGCAGATATCAATTGCGCCTCGCTCAGTCCTACTATACGCTCACCGTTTTCATAACGAATAATTTCTTTGGTGCCAAAAAGAGAGGCCATTTGCATGATGGTTTGCACACCCATGCTGAAAACAAAAAAAGCAATCAAATATCTCTTTTGGCGATGTGTCGTTTTTAATTCACGCCATACCTTTTTCAATTCACGAAATCCTTTGCCAATGACGCCAGAGTCCACTTTTATGGCTTGCTTCGATTCCTTTAAATGATAAAAAGTATATTGAGCAAACCCGATCCACCAGATCGCCACCGAAACAAAACACCAGCGCACATTAATATTGAGCACCTTCAACATCACAAAATTGATGATCAACAACAACACGGATCCGATGTAGCCCAAGCTGTATCCTTTTGCGCTTAATTTATCTTGCTCTTGAGGCTCGGCGATTTCAGGTAAAAAAGAATTGGCGAATGCATAACTGCACCAAAATCCGACACAGGCAAAAACAACGCTCAGCATGCTCAACTCGAGGTGGTTCACATCAAAGAAAAATAGCGATGCACACGACAAAGCACCGAGGTAGCAGAAAAACTGCATAAAGGTCTTTTTGCGATCGAGATAATCCGCTACTCCCGAAAGCATGGGAGAAAGAATACAAACGATGGCCATGCCCAAGGCCAAGGCGTAGGATAAGACCTCGGTGTTTTTGTAAACGCCGCCAAAAAAGATCACATCATCCGCCGCACCGCCCGGTACAAGACCTTTAGTAACTGCGGTGTAAAAAAGAGGGAAAATAGCTGTGCCAATGACTAGGTTGTAGGTGGAGTTTGCCCAGTCGTACATCGCCCAGGCGTTTTGGATCTTTTTAGTAGCCTTCATGACGGCCAATATAAACCGTTTTTTTTTGATCCTTGTTGAGCGTACAATACTGTTACATTTGTCCAAAATTTTTCCCTTGGAAAAGAACTTCGACATCATCATCATTGGAGGAGGCATTGTAGGGGCAGCCACGCTGTATAAGATACAATTGCGTTTCCCGAATCTAAACATCCTTTTGCTCGAAAAAGAAAAAGGATTAGCTGACCATCAAACCGGAAATAACTCGGGGGTAATACATTCGGGTATCTATTACAAGCCAGGATCATTGAAGGCAACCAATTGCTTGCATGGCCGCAGAGAACTTGTAAAATTTGCCAAAGAATACAACATCAAGCATGATGTATGCGGCAAGCTTATAGTAGCTGTAGATAAAAATGAACTGCCTCACCTCGAGAAAATTCATCAGCACGGTATTGCCAACAACATTGAAGACATTCGTCGAGTAACTCCACAAGAGATTCGAGAAATTGAACCTCACTGTGTAGGCATTGATGGACTTTTCGTAGGCTGTACCGGAATTATTGATTTCCGTGGTGCTACGGAAAAGATGGCCGAAGTTGCAGGTGCCAAAAACGCCCAAACAGAAGTTCACACCTCTGAAGAAGCATTAGCCTTCGAACGCGATGGCGATCGCACCCGCGTGATTACCAACAAGGGAGTTTATTATGGAAAAAAACTCATCTTCTGCGGTGGTTTGCAAGCCGACCGCTTGGCTAAAAAAGATGGCGTAAAACTCCAGGAAAAAGTAGTAGGCTTCCGCGGCGATTACTACGAATTAACAGAGCAAGCCAAGCACAAAGTGCGCAACTTGATATATCCCGTTCCCAATCCAGACTTTCCGTTTTTGGGGGTACACTTCACCCGCATGACAGATGGATCAGTAGAGTGTGGACCAAACGCTGTTTTCACCTTTAAGCGCGAAGGATATGGCAAAACAGACTTCAGCCTTACCGACACGATAGATGCCTTGTCCTACATTGGCACTTGGCGCTTGTTTATGAATAACATGAGTTATGGTATCAACGAGTACCGCAGAGCCTTCTCAAAAAAACTCTTCCTCAAAACCCTTCAGCGATTGATCCCAGATCTCACCATGGAGGATATCGAGCCCGGACGCGCAGGCGTGAGAGCCTTATTGCTCCGCCAAGACGGCGACACCCGCGATGATTTCCGCATCGAGTACACCGATCACAGTATTCACGTGCTAAACGCCCCTTCTCCCGCTGCCACCGCTGCCTTAGCCATTGGCGACAACATTTGCGACATGGCGGAGAAGCATTTCAATTTGAAATAATCACACGATCATTTAAAGGATAAAAGCCACTTCTCTGGAGGTGGCTTTTTTGTTTTTGGAATATATGCCTTGTTATGCGTTGAGGTGTGCATAAATACGCATATTGCTTGGTGGGGGCTGAATAACTAAAATTTGGATTTCTCGAAAAAAATTAGGTAAAGACCTTATAGGTCTAAGACCTATAAGGTCCTTTCCATTTGTTAGTATATATACCGTTACCGCATACTTTCACATAACAAAGTTGCTTTTTTAAAGACAAAAAAAAAGGGTTGTCTCGCCTTAGCCGAGACAACCCTTGAATATCGGGGAAGAGGAAATTACTTCTTCTCTTCTTTGTTTTCTTCTTTTTTACCGCTGTCTTTAGAGCAGCAAGATTTAGCTTCGCCTGATTTGTTTGCGCAACAAGCTTTGCCATCACCACCTTCTTTAGTACAAGAAGTTTTTTCGCTCTTAGTACAAGAAGCTTTTTCTGTAGAGGCACCAGTAGAAGTTGAGGTAGAAGTAGAACCACTCTTAGAGCAGCAAGAACCTTCTTTCTTCTTGTCTTGATCGCAAGACTTTGCGCATTCTTTTTTGTCTTTGCTTACAGACTCAGTTTTTGCTTTTTCATCAGCAGCTTTTTCAGTCGTTTGAGCGCTAGAAGCTACTGCGAACAATGCTACGAAAGCAAAAAGGGCAAGAAATTTTTTCATTTTGGTTGTATTGTTTTATGTTTTGTTACTTTCAATTCCGAGGCCAAAATACGACATTTTCCCTCCCGATTTCGGAAATTAACCTTTTATTGAACTGACAATGGACCGTTTTTAAGTCCTAGAAAAAGTGAGAGATAACATAACAAGCGCTCCTATTTTTGCGTTTATTGGACTCCATGGCCTCGTCAACTGACCGCATACAACTTATCCTGAACGCTAAACCCGAGAAGCGTACAGCCCTGATTCTTCAGGCTGTTATCCTTGGATTGGCTGCTCACATCTTTGTATTGGCCATTATGTACCTCGTTACGGCTCAACCTCCTGTGGAGGAAGAGGCTAAAGAAGAAGTAATTGAGGAATTGGACATTGAACTGGTGCAAGAAGAAGAACTGTTACAAGAGCAGTTGGATGTTCCCGCGAATGCGAGTCAAGCCGTAAAAGATTTGATCGCTAGCTCGTCGGGAAAACGGACCTCTCAATACGTGAATTATACCGGCAAATCGCGTGATGCTATGAATGCAGAGGTTGAAGCGGAGCTTGCCGCGCTGGAAGCGGCTGAAAAAGCTGCCATCGCTTCGCAAAAAGGAGATATTCCTGTTCGCTCGAAAACGGATACTCCGAAAACGGATCCTACGAAAAAGAACACAACGACAGCTACAAACCCGAATAATAACCCCAATGAGTCGAGCTATAGTGGACCTGTTTCGGCCGAATTTAGCTTGAATGGACGTTCGCCAAAGAAAAGCCCTCGACCCAATTACCGCTGCAAATCAACGGGCAAGGTAGTGGTGAAAATAAAGGTGGATTACACAGGGGAAGTAATCGAAGCACAAATCGATGAAAGCAAATCGCAAGGCAACGATTGTATTCGAGAAGAATCGCTCGCCTATGCGCGCCGTTGGGCATTTGACTACAACGATAAGGCTCCCAAAAAACAAGACGGCACCATCACGTTTACTTTCTCCGCTCAGTGATTAGAGGAATAAGCATAGTCATGCAAATACTCGAAGTGAGGAGTTAACTCGCCTTCCAAAGTCGTTTCTGTAGCCTTCCAAATGATCCCCTCTGCATCATCGCCAAACAAATGGGGAAATACTTTTGAGATCAATTCATTGCCGAAATCTTCTGAGGCATCTAAAGGCAATTCACACGGCAAGTTGTCAATAGACATGACACAGATGGCTCCTGGTTCGTTCCAAGCTGTTTCTTTCTCCGTTATTGGATCGTAACCAAAAATAGGATCCGAAATTTTTGATGCTTTAATGGTACAGGCGATTGGTCCGTTGGTGTCGCAACTAACGTCGGCTACTACTTTACACCTCCAGTCAGCATGGCGAAAATCATCCGCTGATAAAAGAATAGGATTGCCCGAAGCCCAAAGATGGCAGGCAATGTATAGGTCCGATTTTCTTACATAACTTGAAAGAACAGAAAAATAATGCTCTGGGTTGTTATAAAAATCGCGTTTATCAAACCCTCCATCTGTTTTGCGCTCATAATACTCATGGGTGTCCAAATGAGTGTAAACCGGATGATCAAACGACTTGGTGAGAAAATCGCGAGCAGACACGCGCTCAATCGGCAAAAGTTTCATGATTTCCTCTGCTCCATTTCCCACACGACCAAACCCCGTGATGACGATTTTCATGTTCGCGGGCAGTGAAATTTTTGACATTTCACCTTCCATTTCTTTTCGATCGGCACATTCGCTCGGAGATTTCAATTCGAAGAGGCCGTGTTTTTTACCAAAGGCCCTAAAACCTTCATAAGCTCCCACAATTCCCGCATAACGGCCAAAGCCAATTAAACGCTTGTGCTGAGCATCTCGAATGGTTTCATAATCGATCAAACGAATTTTCTTATCCAATATAGCGCGCAATAACTTGGCATTGTGCGCTTGTTTTTTCAAGGTATGCGAAAAGAACAAATACGTTTTGTTCGGTATCAACATATCAATGGGAACCTCTTTTACACCGAGAAGAATATCGCATTCGCTCAAATCTTCTTTTAACTCAATACCCATGGCTGCATACGCATCATCTTGGATACGGCGAATAGGACTCGGCTGAACCAGCACGCGCACCCCTGGAAAATTATTCATCACATCTGCACATTGCTTTGGGGTGAGTGGCACACGAAAATCGGGTGGCACTTTTCCTTCGCGAATAACGCCTACGGTTATTGGTTTCATGGTTGGTCGAAAAAAACTTGGGCCGCGAAGATAATCCAAATCAGGACCAATTACATGGACCTTGGGGACAAGAAAAAAGGCGCCATCACAGGGATAGCGCCTTTTCATTTTCTCAGTGGACCCGGCGGGAGTCGAACCCGCGTCCAAACGAGGAACCATAAAGGTTTCTACATGCTTATTCTACAATTAATTTTCGACATTACCCAGGCCATAGACAGCCAAAACAATGCTTAGCACATGTTTTTTAACCTCTGACTATGTGCGTCGTCTTTGGCGATCTCCCTTTGATGGAGCCTCTATGTTACGTACCAGGAGCGGGGTCCGTAACGAGACTTACTCGTTCCGTCAACATGTGACGGAATTAGGCGGAATCACTACCAGTGATTAGGCTGCGAGTGCGTAAGAGTTGTTGTCATTTCTGACCTGTAATTTGATATTTAAGAGCCACACTACAAAAAGCTCTGCATGCTTGCTTGATCGTTCATCTCGCTGTCAAATCCAGGGTCGGGCCCAGATTGCTTGGCAAAGGTACGTTAACTCTGAGCCAATGCTTTTTATTTTTAGTTCTTTATAACATTATCACAGCGGCAAGGCGGGCCACACTTTAGCAGCGCACTCACCAAATCCAACACGAACTTTTCCTTTTTCTGCATACCCGCGAATGGTAACGGTATCACCATCTTGAATAAAATTGCGCGTAGAACCATCAGCCATAGACACAGGCTTTGTGCCCTTCCAAGCGATTTCCAACATGGAACCGAACGAACCTTCGGTTGGGCCTGAAATGGTTCCGCTCGCCATCATATCGCCGCATCGAACATTGCAGCCTCCCACAGTGTGATGAGCCAACTGCTGATTCATATTCCAATACATGTGCTTGTAATTACTATTCGAAACCACCGTTTCACCGCCGTTTTCGGGAGTAATACTCACTTGAAGATGGATATCAATATTTTTTTCCCCTTGATATTGAAGATAGGGCAATACCTCTGGATCTTGCTTGGTACCCGCCACACGGAAAGGCTCCAATGCATCCAATGTAACTACCCAAGGAGAAATAGTAGAAGCGAAATTTTTTGCCAAAAATGGTCCGAGCGGTACATACTCCCAACGCTGTATGTCACGTGCACTCCAGTCATTGAACAGCACCATTCCAAAAATATAATCTTCTGCCTCAGCAGTGCTAATACGCTGCCCCTGTGCTTTGCCATCGAAGGTGATAAAAGCTACTTCTAGCTCAAAATCCATTTGTTTGGTTGGTCCAAACGTAGGTGGTGTTTCATCGCTTGGATTTATTTGACCTTGCGGACGAATAACCGGTGTGCCGCTGACCACAATGCTCGAAGAACGTCCATGATAACCTACTGGTAAATGCTTCCAATTAGGCAGCAATGCTTTTGCCGGATCTCTGAACATGGTGCCCACGTTTCGCGCATGATCTTCACTGGAGTAAAAATCAGTGTAGTCGCCAATCTTCACTGGAAGCAACATTTGCACCTCGTTTTGATTGACTAAAACTTGCCTCACATGATGCTCACGATCGCGCAGGTCGGGCATATCCGAGCGCAACAACTTCGAAATTCGGTTGCGCAAATCGCGACAAGCTACTTTACCTTGACTCATCATAGGGTTGAGCGAATCTGCGAGAAAATCTTCCAATCGAAACGGAAGATTTTCGAGATAGCCCAAAATATGCAACGCTTTTAAATCAAGCACTTTTTCACCAATAGCCACACCTACACGCGGCAATTGACTTTCCGTACGAAAAACACCAAAGGGTAAATTTTGAATAGGAAAATCACTATTAGCAGGTACTTCTACCCAACTTTTTAAACTTGGGTCATTTGCTTTAATTTCGGCCATGGCTTCATTTTATTTGGGTTGTAAAACTACCAAAAAAACGAGGCCTATATTTGGATTATGAAAAATAGGCAGATGCTTTTGCTTTTCACCGTGATGATCTTCATCATGGCCGCCGTACATTTCTCCTTGACTACCATTTACAGTCTTGGAACTCTGCCTATTCCAGAAAAAGCACAAGCTGCAGCCTACCGATACAGTGTCCCTTTTTTTCATCAAAACTGGAAAATGTTTGCGCCCTCCGTTCCCGAGTATAGCAACCAACTCGAGTACCGCTACAAAGCAAACGGCAAATGGAGCGCATGGCTTGATGCCACGGGTAGCCATGGCTACGGTTCACACTCTCGCATGGAGTATGTTGAGCAGACCATCAACGACGGTTTAAGTTGGCAAATCGCCAATAATATGTATGTGGTAAATAAAACCAGACAACTCGACCGCGTAATGGAAAGCTTTGATTACGGCCGTGCTGTTTATTACATTTTACAAATGTGCGAGCGCGATGGGAACAAAGCGCAATTGAATGATTCCTTGCAATTACGATTGGGCTTTCGCTTTACACCAAAACCAGGAAATGCTCCAACGCAGCAGTTCAGCTTCCTAGAATTCCCTCCATTCCTCGCCCCATGAAGTCGCTGAACCACCTCACCCATCTGCTCTCCGAGCGCATTCTTTTTCCAGCACATCAACGTTGGTTCAATGCCTTGCTGTATGCTTGGTTTTTAATTAACCCCCTCCTTTTTTGGTCAGAAAAAGGACTTATTTGGGGTATGGACTCCGTACTTCTGCGCTACGGAGCCACTGATAACATCATAGAAAATTTCGCCTATTCTTTGATGTATGACCTTCGCTGGTATCCCTATGTGTTTATTCCACATCTCATCAGCGCTGGGCTGAGCATGTTTGATTATCGCTGGGTTTTTGTACCGCGCTTCATTACTTGGATAACGGGCATTCTTTTATTCTACGCAGGAATTCCGGCCTTTAATTCCGGTTTTTTAATTGCCTTGTTATTGGCCTTTTACAGCATAGCAGCCTCGACACAAGTGCAAGCCCCTTGGCGAAAAATGCTCACCAATGTGGCCTTTTATGCCTGTGTGTTTCAACTTGTTCTGTGCTACTTCTTTTCTGCCATTTTTAAATGGCAAGGTGAAATGTGGCTCAATGGAACCGCTGTTTATTACTCCTTGCAACTCGACCGCTTTTCTAGTGATTGGTTAAAAAACAGTGGTATTGCCACTGAAATGTGGGTAAGTGCTTTACTCACCTATGTAGCCCTTTTGTACCAAACCTTTTTCCCCATTCTTGTTTTCTGGAGAAAAACCAAGCCTTACACCCTTCTTTTGGGGGTTAGTATGCACCTATTCATAGGCTTTGCGATGCACCTGTGGGACTTTGCCCTCATCATGCTCATTTCCTACATCTTATTCATTCCCCGAGTGTTACGGCCGAACAACGCCTAATTCAGCCTAGAATGAGGGCTTTGAATTGCAATTATTCAACGAATTATGGTCAGATCAGATTTGGGAAATTTGGCATTCTTTCCCTAATTTAGGCGCCACGATTTCTGGGAGCAAGGGCGGCCCTGTCGAAAGACCGGCTAACGCTTGATTTTCAGAAATGCAATTAACCTGAATGCCTTGGCAGTTTAACCATAAAAGTTACATGAAAAAAACTTTACTTCTACTTTCTTCAGCACTCGCGTTTTTCGTTCCTGCTGTTTCTGATGCTCAAGAGCATCTTAACTGTGGAACACACCACGCCCATCGCGAATTGTTTAAGCGCAACCCACAGTTGGTGCAAGAACAAGAAGCGAACGAAGCGCGTATTCAAGAATACATCCGCAACCACCAAGGTGAGCGCGATGAAACTGTGTATACCATTCCAGTGGTATTCCACATTGTTCACCAATGGGGTGAAGAAAATATCTCTGACGCACAGATCTTCGATCAAGTGCGCATCCTTAATGAAGACTACTCTGCTACCAATGCAGACTTGGATGATGTTGTTACTGAATTCCAAGACCTCGTAGGCACGCCAAACTTCCAGTTCAAGCTAGCTACTATCGATCCTAACGGTAACTGTACCGACGGTATCGACCGTATTGCTTCTACTGAAACTTTCGCTGCTAACGACTTCTCTAAACTTAACCCATGGCCACGTGAGAAATACCTCAACGTATGGGTAGTGAAAGAAATTGGTGAAGCCGGTGTAGCGGGTTATGCTTATTACCCAAGCGGTGTATCATCAGAGTTCCAAGCGAACATTGACGGTGTTATCATCCTTCACGATTACATTGGTTCTATCGGAACAGGCACACCTGGCCGCTCACGTGCGTTGACACATGAAATTGGTCACTGGTTAAACTTGGCTCACCCATGGGGTAACACCAACGATCCAGGCGTAGAATGTGGTGATGACAACGTAGAAGATACGCCTGAGACAATCGGATGGCAAACATGTAACCTTTCTGGTTCTGTATGTAATCCTCCGATCGTTGAAAACGTTCAAAACTACATGGAGTATGCTTACTGCTCTAACATGTTCACCATTGGTCAAGTAGAGCGTATGCGTGCAGCTGCCGCTTTAGATCTTGCTGGCCGCAGCAACTTGTGGAGCGCAGAAAACCTTGCCGCTACTGGTACTGATGGCATTACAGATCAAGTGTGCGCTCCAGAAGCAGACTTCTACCCAGAGCGTCCTATGGTTTGTTCAAATGATGCCATTCGTTTTTACGATAACAGCTTGCATGGTCAAGCTACTTCTTGGAGCTGGACTTTCCAAGATGGTAACCCAAGCACTTCTACCAACCAAAACCCAATGGTTTCTTTTACTAGCTCTGGTTGGAAACAAGTTTCTTTGACTGCGAGCAACGCTCAAGGTGAAAGCAGCAAAACCATTCAGTACAGCATTTATGTTTCTGATGATACCTACTCTGAGATTCCAGGTATTATCTCTGAAGACTTTGAAAACATAAACCAAGCTTACCTTTCATTCTTGCGTCGTAACCCTGACAACAACAATACACGTTGGGAATTCACCGATGCTGCTGGTTTGTCAGGAACTCACTCTGCTTTCCTCAATGCATTTGAATTTGAAGAAACTATGTTCTACATCCAGAACAATGACCGCGATGAGTTGATCACTCCTTCTATGAACTGGGATAACGTATCAGATGCAGATTTCACATTTGCTTATGCATACGCTACGCAAGCTGCCAACTTGGCTCAGTTGACTGAACGCCTTGAAGTAGCTACCTCTATCAACTGCGGTGAAACATGGACCACCCGTTTGACTTTGGAAGGTGGTGATTTGGTAACCGCTGGTAACCACACTGACTTCTTCGTTCCTAACTCTGGTAACGATTGGAACGTTGCTTCGTTCAACATTTCAAACGCAATGGAAGTGAATAACATTCTTGTTAAGTTCACTTACTACTCTAGCGAATTCTCTAACAACCTTTACATTGATAACATCAACGTAGTTGGAACTGTAGGAGTAGATGAATTGGGTAATCCACAAGTAGCTTCTTTCTACCCTAACCCATCAACTGGTAACTTTACTGTAGGTATTTTCCCAGGCACTGAAGAGTTAGTGGACATTAACATTTATGATGCAGCTGGCCGCATGGTTCACGCAACTCAAGTTAATCGCACAGTAGAAGGTAACCAACGTTACGAATTGAATTTGCAACATCTCGCTGCAGGTACTTACACTGCGCGTGTAGCTACTGCTTCACAAGTGCAAGTTGCTCCAATCATGATTACGAAATAACATTCGTCATATTTTTTAAGAAATCCCCCTGATCAATCAGGGGGATTTTTTTTTGTTCTTCATCGAGGTGACATCTACCTTTGTTGCGTTGAAATTGCCATTCACATATCTTTTGCTTTTTGCCATTCTGATAACTACAGCGGCTAAAACAATCATTTGGGTAACCTTTGTTATCCACCGTGATTACATCGCCAAAGAACTGTGTGTAGAAAAAGATGTAGCGAACTCTTGTTGTAAAGGATCATGCGTGCTCGACAAGGAACTTGCAAAAACAGAAACAAGTCCAAGTGGTCCTAATTGGGAAGCTGCTAAAGAAATCACTCTTTTCTTTTCTACACCTATTAGCCTTTCTTTTTATTCAACCACTGTTGAAGGCACTTACCTTTCCTTCAATCTAAGGCCCCAACATCTCTTGTTGGACAAACGGGACAATCCTCCGCCCTCTTCTTGCTGATTGTAATTTTTTCTTTTACAAACAGTAATACTCAACTCATGAAATATTGGCTCATGGCCGCAATGTGTATCATAACGGTGGGGAATGTTGCTGCGTGTGATGCTTGCGGATGTGGCACAGGTGCTATGGCGTGGGGAATTATGCCCAACAACAATCAACACTTTATTGGTATTCGCAGTAAGTGGCGTGCATTTGATACACGTGCACATTTAGTAGAAGGAGTGCTCACAGGACACTCGCGTGATCAATTTTTTCGAAATGAACTTGTAGGAAGATTCAGTTTTAAAGAACGCTTTCAACTGCAATTTTCGCTACCCTATACCTATGCTAAAAATGCAGAAACCACGCAGCAAGGAATAGGAGATGTTGCCCTCTCTGGAAATGTGATGCTTATTCGCCCGCATGAATACAGCGCGGTGAAGCATGCTTTGCAGGTCGGTATAGGTGCAGAGGCACCCACAGGTCATTTTGAGTTTTCGCATGAATTACCTAGCATCATGCAGCCCGGAAGCGGATCGTGGGATTATACCCTTTACGGCGCTTATACTTTGCGCTTTCGTGACTTTGGGCTGGCATTAGAAGCTGGTAGAAAACAAAATGGTACCACCCGCGGCTATTTCCGCCAAGGCATCAGCAGGAATATGCAGGGCAAAGTATTTTACACTTTTCGAAAAAATGATCTGCGTGTGATACCCGGTATGGGCATCAGCTATGAACATTGGGACCGCGATTTACAGGATACCCGATACCATGTTTACATGGCCTATAGCGGCGGAGAATTAGCTACCGCACAACTTAGTCTTGACATTTTTACACCCCGCTGGGCAGCTGGTGTAGAATATGGCAAGTCTATTTATCAAAACATTGCTCAAGGCAACAGCGCCTTAAAGAACAATGCACAACTCAAGCTGCTCTATTTTTTTCAAACACTAAAAAGACAAACAACCCATGAAATCTAATATCATCCCATTCGCTTTATTTTTTGTAGCACTAGCCGCTGTGGTAACCTCCTGCAAAAAGGATGATGAAAATGCTACTGGTACTCCTACAGTTACAGCGACCATAACGGTTGAAGAACCCTTAGTTGGAACAACCTATGCTCTCGGCGATACGGTATTCGTTCACGTGAACATTACCTGCCCTACAGAAATGCACGGGTACGATGCTTATATCTTAAACGAAACGTCTGGAGACACCGTATGGACATCAGCTGTACATGATCACGGAACCTCTTTTCACATCGATAGCCTATGGGTAAATGATGTAACCGATCACAGTGATATGCTCCTTCACATCGAAGCAGAAATAGATCACGACGGTAATACGACTGAAAAAGAAGTTGCCTTCCATTGCCACCCGATGTAAGGTTCTTAATTTCTTTCTAGCGGCGAAGAGCTTGCGGAAAGGAAGCAAAGTATCTACACATAAAAAAGTTCAAGTGATCAGCTATGCTGCACACTTGAACTTTTTTCATTATCTACTTCGTCGAAAAGACCTTATCTCATTCTAGAGAAGTTCTTTCACGATTTTTTCTACGGTGTAACCTTCGGCCTCCGCTTTGTAGTTTCTTACTATACGGTGACGAAGAATAGGAATAGCCACGGCCTTCACATCTTCGATGTCAGGACTGTATTTGCCATTCAGCGCTGCGTGGCATTTAGCGGCCACTACTAAGTTTTGTGACGCACGTGGGCCTGCTCCCCAGGCGAGGAATTGCTTCACCATGTCTGGTGCCAACTCGCCTTCCGGACGTGTTTTACCTACCAGTTTTACTGCGTATTCAATCACGTTATCGGCAACCGGCATTTTGCGGATCAGTTGCTGATAGAATAAAATTTCTTGACCTGATATCACCGGCTGAATATCCACTTGAATATTGCTGGTGGTATTTTTTACAATTTGTACTTCATCGGCGAAAGAAGGATAATCGAGCCAGATGTTGAGCATAAAACGGTCGAGTTGTGCTTCTGGCAACGGATAAGTACCTTCTTGTTCGATTGGGTTTTGCGTAGCTAAAACAAAGAAAGGCGATGGCAAATCGTACGTATGTCCACTGGCTGTTACGCGGCGCTCTTGCATGGCTTCGAGCAATGCCGACTGTGTTTTAGGAGGCGTACGGTTGATCTCATCTGCAAGGATGATATTCGAAAACAAAGGACCTTTTACAAATTTGAAGTGACGACTTTCATCTAAAATTTCAGAACCGATGATGTCGCTTGGCATCAAGTCTGGGGTAAACTGAATGCGGTTAAACGTAAGTCCAAGTGATTTGGCGATGGTGTTTACCAATAAGGTTTTTGCCAAACCAGGCACACCCACCAACAAGCAGTGTCCATTTCCGAAAACAGAAATGATCACATTTTTCACCACTTCATCTTGACCAACAATTACTTTGCGAATTTCGCGCTGTAAAGTGGCGTATTTATCTTTCAACGAATCCAATGCTTCCGCATCCGATTTGAAATTCATTTCTGACATATTTTGTAGTCTTAAATAACTCGGTTTCTATTTCGCTTTGGGTGATTTGTTCCACTCAAATTGGTAGTCGCAATCAGCGTAGGAAGGATCGAGCTTAACGTAAGTTTTATTGATGGTTTTTCTGACCCATTTGTCTACTTCCGCTTTTCTCATTTCCGCCTCCGCTCTTATCTGGAAGATCTCATAGTCCATCTCCATGTTCGCACGGTGAGCCGCTAGTCGATTATCTAGACGATAAATGACATATGCCTTTTCGCCACCATCGTCAGTAATCAAAACCGGTTGTGAAATTTCACCAGGCTTCAATTCGCGCAGCACCAAACTCACTTCGGGTGAAACGCCAGCAATATCGACTTTAGTACCTCCAGTAGCCGGATTAATTACACGGCCGCCTTGGTTTTTCGTTTCTTTATCGGTGCTATAGCGCATGGCCCCTGCTTCAAACGAAAGCGAATCAGCCGCAAGAGCTCTGTACACGGAGTCAGCCTTCATGCGAGCACGATCCAAATCTACCTCTACCACTTTTGGCTTTACTAAGATGTGACAAGTTTCATAGAACTCCCCTCTCTTTTCAATTACTTTAACAAAGTGATAGCCATAGTCTGACTTAAACACTGGAGAATATTCGCCTTCATTGGTATTGAATACAGCCGCTTCATATTCGGGGACAAAAGAACCTTTGCGCTGCAGTGGGTAACATCCACCCTTGAATCGAGAGCCTGGATCTTCGCTCCAACGAGCCGCCTGGATAGTCATCGATGTTTTACCGTTGACGATATCATTGCGAATGGAATCGAGCATGTGAATGGTTTGCTGAACAACCGACTCTCTTACCTCGGGATCAAACTTGATTTGAGAATACTGCAATTGCTCACCAATCAAAGGCAACGAATCGACCGGCAAGGACTTAAACATGTTCAACACATCTGCTGGCGTAGTGCGAACTGACTTCGTAATGGTTTCCTGCTCCTTTTGAACCAGTAGTTGTTCCTTGATCATGTCAAAGTACTGTTCTTTCATTTGAGCAACTGTTTTACCATAATATGCCTCGAACTGTTCTACACTTCCAAACATATTGATGAAGTACTCCATGCGGCGCTCAACTTGCGATTGCACCTCACCATCTGTTACTTCCACACTATCCAATCGCGCTTGATTGAGCAACAACTTTTGGTAAACCAAATCTTCGAAACTCTGACATTCTTGATCACGCGTGTATTTACCCGTGCCTTGAGAAAGTTCCATCAAGCCATTTTTCAAATCGCTGTAAAGCACGATCTCATCGCCCACTACAGCAATGACTTTATCCACCAACTCTTCATTGCCTTGCGCCATGAAAAAGTTGGGGATCAAAAAGGCGATGTATAAAAAAACTATTCTCATTTGCTATAATAAGTTTCCACTGACTTTTCGCTCAGCGCTTTGTTGTACAGGTCTTCTCTCATGCGAGCTACCAAATCCAACTTGCGTCGATTGATAATCATGGTTCTGATTTTTTCTGATTCAAAACTCAACGGTGATTGAGATCCACTCAACTGATAATCTGTAATCGCGATCAAGTACAAGTTATTGTCTTTTTCGAATTCGGTTGTTTTGTTGCGTTTCAAAAAAGATTCGATATCAAACACCTCAAGTGGAATCTGTTTGATGAATTCATCCCACAGCATCCAGGTGTCCTCGTCGAAATAATAACTTGCGCCATTTTCCACACAAAACTTTTCCCACTTTACCAAATCACTTGGCTCATCAGAATAAAACAATTTTTTCAATTGTTTGGTCTGTTTGTTCTCTAGTGAAATAGCGCAGAATTTTACCTTAACGATGTAGTCCTTGAGCTGGAAATTTTGCAGGTTGTCGTTGTAGTATTTTTCAATTTCTTGATTACTGACAACGGTATCGAGCTTTTGTTTTACCCATTCCTGTTCGTAGGTATAGGTTAAAAGTGAGCGTCGATAATTTTCAATCAACTCATCGAAATTCTTTTTTTCATCAGAAAGGGTCAGTTCTGCTTGATTGATTACCACTTGTTCTCGGATCCAATCTTCAATGTATTTCTCGGCCAAAGCGGTGCTGTCTGCAGCACTTGCATTGTCTGGAATTACCAGTTTCAATTCGTCCCAAGAAAGTGTTTTCTCTCCCACCTTTGCTACTATGGCGTTTTGATCTCCTGAATTGTTACAGGCAGCTAACAAAACAACCAAAGCGAAAAGAAAGAAGTTCGATTTGTTCATTAGTGAATCGTATGAAGAACGTCTTTGTTAACGCTGTATTTGTACTTTTTACGCAATTCTTTGATCCACTCTTTCTCGAGGTAATCTTGGTAATCAGACGTAACTAAACCGCGTGCGTCTTGCAATCGTTTTGGCGATGCAGGAATCAATTCACGGATATCAACGATATACACCTGGCCACCGAGTTCTACGTTTTCACTCAAGCCTTTTTTCCATACGATACGACTCAATACTTCTTTGTCGTCTTTGGTAAACAAACCTTCCTCTACTTGCAAATTGAGTTGAGTTACTTTGTTGATTTCTGCTGCAATGTCCGCTTGTTCTAATCCAAGGGTCATCAGTTTGCGCACTTGATCTGCTACTTGAGCATTTGCACAGGTGTATATACTCGCTTCGATACGATCAGGCCACAAGAATTTTTCTTTGTTCTTTTCGTAGTATGCTTCAAGACCAACCGAATCTTTTACGGCCTTCGACCATACTTTTTGGTCAGTCAATTCGAACAACAAAATTCCTTCGCGGTATTCATTTACCAACAGACGGAAAGGAGTGTGTTTCGCCTCTAGGCGGCTATCCTCGTAACGAACCAAAAGATCGTTTCCATAAACGTCTAATTCTTTGGCTAAATACTCTTGCACATCTCCGCGTGACTTCACTCCTTTTTTCGAAATGATGTATTTGTGGAAATCACCGTTTGTGTAAGACTTGCCATCAATGGTCATCAAAGGCATTTTCAACACTTTCTTTTTCACCGACCAATTACCACTGTAGATAGAGGTGTCTGCCTTTGCCGTAAGAGCGCGGAACGATTCTTTGTTTACACTGAAGTTGTACTCTTTTTTCAACTTAGCGATAAATGAGTTTCTCGTTTTTTCGGCGCGTGAATCTTTAGATACTTTGCTGCGAATCTCTCTCTCTACCTGATCAAACTCAGGTACAGGCTTTAACTCTAGGCGTTTCACAATGTGCCAACCATAAGAAGTTTTGAATGGTTTGCTGAGTTCATTGTCATTTTTCAAAGCGAAAGAAGCCTCCTCGAATTCAGGAACCATTTTATTGGGTCCGAAGAATGGCAACTCACCGCCTTTCTTGGCAGAGCTTCCATCTTCACTGTATTTAGCAGAAAGTTCTTCGAAGCTTTCCCCATTGAGCAAGCGCTGATAAATTTCATTGATTTTATCTTCTGCGTTTTTGGCACCGCCCTCTTCTTTTTTCTCTTTCACCATGATGTGTGCAACGCGAATTTCTCCACGTGCAGGACGGCTATCTTCCACTTCGATGATGTGGTAGCCATAGCGTGTGCGAACAGGTCTAGCTACTTCGCCGATTTTAGCGCCGTAAGCTGCCTCTTCGAAAGGATACACCATTTGGAAAGCGGTGAAGTAACCAAGATTACCACCGTTTTGTTTTGCACTTGGGTCATCGCTGTTTTCGCGAGCCACTGTTTCAAAATCTTCACCAGCCGCAATGCGCGTGTAAAGTGACATAGCTTTGGTATAAGCGCGAAGCGTATCTTCTGGAGTAGCATTGGCTTCGCACTTGATCAAAATGTGGCGAGCCTTAATATCCTTCTGCATGTTTTTATAGGCTTCGGCCACCAACTCATCCAATTTATCACCATCTGTCAAATAAGGACGAGCTAGCTGTGCGCGATATCCGGCCAATTCGTTACGGAATTTGGCAACGGTATCCATACCCAATTCACGAGCAGCCTTTACTTTGAGTTTGAAGTTGATGAATAACTCCATGTATTCATCTAAAGCGGCTGGGGTAATAATCGAGTCACGATTGTTTTTACGGAAGATGTTTTCAAACTCTTCAACAGATACCGCTTCGTTTTCGATGGTAAGAACAGTAGCGTCTTTGTTTTGAGCAGAACCATTCAATCCGCAAAACAAGGAGATTACCATTAGCGGTAAAATAAAACGTATCTTTCTCATAGGTAGTATTACTAAGAATTAAGCGAACGCAAATGTAATACTACCAAGGCCTCAAACCACCCTATTTATGACTGTAATTCGGGGCTTCTCGAGTGATAAATACGTCATGCGGATGACTTTCTTTGATTCCGGCGTTAGTGATGCGGATGAAGCGAGCATTTTGTAGAGCTTCTACATTAGCCGCACCGCAATATCCCATACCCGCACGCAACCCACCAATCACCTGATACATAACCTCTTGAACAAGTCCTTTGTAAGGAACTCGACCTGAGATGCCTTCGGGTACTAGCTTTTTGATATCATCTTCAGCATCTTGGAAGTAGCGATCCTTAGATCCGTGCTGCATCGCCTCTAGCGAGCCCATTCCGCGATATGACTTGAATTTACGACCTTCATAAATGATGGTTTCGCCGGGAGATTCTTCCGTACCAGCGAGCATTGAGCCTACCATGATGGTAGAAGCACCGCCTGCAATCGCTTTTGGAATGTCTCCAGTAAAACGAATACCGCCATCAGCAATCAATGGGATGCCGGTGCCTTTTAGTGCAGCCGCAACGTCCATTACAGCAGTGAGTTGTGGCACACCTACCCCTGCGATGACGCGTGTGGTGCAAATAGAGCCTGGTCCGATGCCCACTTTTACAGCATCAGCTCCGGCTTCTGCCAAGGCCAAGGCTGCAGCACCCGTAGCAATATTGCCTACTATCACGTCTATTTTAGATCCGAATTTATTTTTTACTTCGCGGAGGGTGCGAATAACTCCCGCGCTATGACCATGGGCAGTATCTATAATCACCGCGTCCACTCCTGCATTTACCAGAGCTTCTACTCGATCCATAGTGTCTGCCGTAACTCCAACAGCAGCAGCAACACGCAAGCGACCGAAAGCATCTTTACACGAGTTGGGATAACGCTTAAGCTTGAGAATGTCTTTGTAAGTAATCAGCCCCACTAACTTGCCCGCGTCATCTACCACTGGAAGTTTTTCAATTTTATTGGCCTGAAGAATACCTTCAGCCGATTGAATATCTTTTGTCTTGGTAGTGGTGATGAGGTTTTTGGTAGTCATCACTTCGGTGATGGGTTTTTGCATTTCTTTTTCGAAACGCAAATCACGATTGGTAACGATTCCTTTGAGGAAACCTTGTTCATCGACTACTGGAATACCACCTATTTTGTTTTCGGCCATTAAGGCCAAAGCATCACCCACTTTAGCTGAAAGAAGAAGAACTACAGGGTCTTGAATCATGCCACTTTCAGAGCGCTTCACCTTGCGCACTTCTGCCGCCTGAGCTGCAATGGGCATGTTTTTATGAATAACACCAATACCACCTTCGCGAGCCATTGCAATGGCCATAGCACTCTCGGTAACGGTATCCATAGCAGCGGAAACAACCGGTGCGTTGAGGAGAATATTTTTCGAGAAAAAAGATTTTGTGGAAACTTCGCGAGGGAGTACTTCTGAGTAAGAAGGTACAAGTAGAACATCATCGTAAGTGAGACCTTCACCTACTACTTTTTCAGACAAAGAAGACATGAACGTTTGAATTTACTTGGTGAATAAATTCGTGCAAATATAAGTACAAAACGTGCGTGAAAAAAAATGTCCTTTAAAACGCGTCCAAACTCACGGACAGAAAGATCCGAAGGAATTATTGAAGATCAAAAGATCATCCACTCCCACAATGTTATCTTCATTCAAATCACCTAAACAACCGTTGAGGCAGCCGAAGTTATTGATCAAAAGGATGAGGTCGCCGATACCAATGAAGCCGTCGCAGTTCAGATCAGGAGGACAGCAGTCACTTGTAGTGAGCACGGTAATTACGGTATTACATGTGGCTGTATTTCCGAAAGCATCAGTAACCGTAAACTGCACATCTGTGTATCCGGCTGGATAAACCGAGCTAGCGTTAGCGGTATTATTGAAATTATTGGTGAGATTATAACCGCTGCAGTTTTCAACGATTACGGGAATGGGCACGATCACATTTGCGCTGTTATTCGAAGAGACAACAATCTGATCATTGGGGCAAGTAATTTGGGGTAAAATAGGATCGAATACCTGCAAGTCGATGTTGCACGATGCGGAATTTCCAGCGTCATCTGTTACGGTGCATACTACTGTCGTATTGGAGCTTACCGTAGATCCTGCAGCCGGGTTTTGAGTAAAGGTCAGGTTGTTATCGAGGTTATCCGTATAGGTCGATTCCGAGCTGTAATCGGGAATAGTATAGGAACACGTGCCATCGAGTTCTCCGAAGGAAATTCCAGGGCAGCTGATGGTCGGAGGTATCAAATCAGTAACGGCTGCATCTTGCAATGAAATATCGTCCACTGCGAAACTAGGATCCGTTGCATCTCCGTCTTCGTTATTGTCCCAACGAAAACCAATTTTGACGTTGCTATTGTTATTCGCAGATGCTGGTAAATCAATGGTGAAAAGGGTCCACAAACCTTGTCCGGAGCAGGTTGCTGAAAAGGTCTTCGCCATATCCGCTAACTGCGACCAAGAACTTCCGTTAAAATACCAAAGCGTTGCATTGTCAATCACATTACCTCCTTCGATGTAAGAAAAACGGAGGCTAATATTTTGGTGTCCTGAGCAGTTGATGGTGGGAGAATCAGCGCGCTTGCTGGTGGCACCGCAAGGAAGTATACCACAAAAACCGGCAAGACCTTCGTAATAGGCGGCACCAGGATCTGCACCTACGCCCACATCTACAGCACCGATGTGCAAGGTCTGGTTATTTCCGCAGCCCATTCCACACTGCCCAGGTTGCATACCGTTTTCGGCAGCGCTTACATACCAAACACTAGCCGATGCCGCATTGGTACCTGTGGAGGTAGAAGTCCAAACACCATTGGTTCCCGAGTATGCCGAAATAAGCTGTCCGGTATTGCAGCCTGTTCCGAAATTTTCGCTCCAAAAAATTTGAGCGTTTGCGGAGGCTGAAAGGAATAGCGTTAATAAAAGGACTGTTAAGCGCATAATTATCAAAGCATAAAGGGAGATAAATATAAGTGTTTTTTTTGTTTTCGTTATTCTACCGCCCCCAATCTTTTGGGGCAAACCTTTTCCCTTGACTCTGTTTTAGAAAAACGAGTAAAAAAAAAGACCACCCTTTCGGATGGTCTTTTATGCTATAAAAAGTGAGATTATACTACACCTTGATCGATCATTGCATCAGCAACTTTCACGAATCCAGCGATGTTAGCACCTTTAACGTAGTTAACGGTGTCACCTTCTGTACCATATTTCACACAAGCTGAGTGAATAGACTTCATGATGTTGTGAAGACGTTGGTCAACTTCTTCGCGTGTCCAAGACAAACGCAATGAGTTTTGTGACATTTCCAATCCTGATGTTGCTACACCACCGGCATTTGACGCCTTACCAGGTGCAAACAAAATCTTGTTGCTAATGAACACCTCAATCGCTTCTGGTGTGCTTGGCATGTTAGCACCTTCAGCTACACACATGCAGCCGTTAGACACCAATGCTTTTGCATCGTCACCGTTCAATTCGTTTTGAGTAGCACATGGCAAAGCGATATCGCACTTCACTCCCCAAGGAGTCTTGCCCGCTACAAACTCACAACCATATTTATCAGCGTATTCTTTGATGCGTCCGCGTTTTACGTTTTTCAACTCCATCAAGAAAGCAAGTTTCTCAGGAGTGATACCTGCTGCATCGTAGATATAACCACTAGAGTCAGAAGCGGTAACCACTTTAGCACCTAGTTCAGTTGCTTTTTCAATAGCGTATTGCGCTACGTTACCAGAACCAGAAACCACTACTGTCTTACCAGTGAAGTTTTGTCCTTTGGTAGCCAACATTTCTTGAGCGAAATAAACGGTACCATAACCAGTAGCCTCTGGACGAATCAACGATCCACCCCAGTTGCGGCCTTTACCAGTTAATACACCAGTAAATTCGTTACGAAGACGTTTGTATTGACCGAACATGTAACCGATTTCACGGCCACCTACTCCGATGTCACCTGCTGGAACGTCGGTGTCAGCGCCAATGTGACGAGCTAATTCAGTCATGAAGCTTTGACAGAAGGCCATTACTTCACGATCGCTCTTTCCTTTTGGATCAAAGTCAGATCCACCTTTACCACCACCCATAGGAAGGGTAGTCAATGAGTTTTTGAAAATCTGCTCGAATCCGAGGAATTTCAATACGGAAAGGTTTACAGTTGGGTGGAAACGAAGTCCACCTTTGTATGGACCAATAGCAGAGTTAAACTCTACACGGTATCCACGGTTTACTTGAATTTCGCCTTTGTCGTCAACCCATGGCACACGGAAGATTAAGGTGCGCTCTGGCTCAACAATGCGATCAAGAATTTTGGCAGTCTTATACTTAGGATTCTCTTCCATGTATGGAATGATCGCCTCTGCCACTTCATGCACTGCTTGTAGGAACTCAGGTTCTGATGGGTTCATTGCCCTTACGCGATCCATGAACGCGTCGATCTGAGCTTGATACTTATTAGACATTTTGCGTTGGTTTTAAAAGTGGGGGCGAAGATATAACTTTGATCGAAACCTCATCTCCTGAGAATTCTTATCCTTGTATTTCTACCACAAATTGATTTTCAATACCTTACGCCAAAAACAAGACTTTTCTCACCTATTTTAATAGTTTTCCACCATCGTTTTTGTCGTTTCTTTGTCTTTAATTAACGCGTTTTTTGAATATGTGGGCTAAAATTTCCGCCTTTATCCTTCGACAGAGAATTCCCCTCGCCTTGGTAATGTTAATAATTACCCTGTGGATGGGCTATGAAGGATTAGGGGTACGAATGAGCTATAAGTTTGGTGGCGTGCTTCCCGAAAATGATAGCACCTACGTTGAATACCAACAATTCACCCAGCAGTTTTCACAAGACGGCAATGTACTGGTAATCGGTGTGAATGATCCCGAGCTATGGGAACTCCAAAATTTCAATAAGTGGAAAAAACTAGGTGAAGAGCTAAAAAAGCTCACTATGCCTGTAGATTCCATCAACCCGTCCACCGGCGAACCCTATCAAGTACAAGTAGTCGATTCTATCTTTTCTGCCGCACATTGTTATGAAATGTATGCCGACACTACTGAGCAACGTTTCCGATTCAAAAAAATAATTCCACGTACTCCAACTTCTCAAGAAGAGGTCGATTCTATTCAAAACAAACTCTACAACCTACCCTTTTATGACGGGTTACTTTACAAGTCAAAGTCTGATGCGACCTTGATGATGGTGTTTGTGAATAATGATCTTTTTAATTCAAAAAACCGTGGTGATGCCATCGACCAAATCCTAGCGAAATCGGATCAGTTTACGAAGGAAACTCGCATTCAATCTCACATTTCTGGATTGCCTTATGTGCGTTCCGTAATGATGAATAAGGTAAAAGGCGAGTTGAAGTTCTTTACCTATCTCTCGCTATTGGTCAGCGCCATCCTTCTTTTCATTTTCTTCAGAAGTATTCGTGCAGTGCTAGTTTGTATGCTCATCATTGCCATGGGCGTAGTGATTTCCATGGGTACCATTGCCCTGTTTGATTACGAAATAACGGTACTCATGGGCTTGATACCGCCGCTGATGATTGTGATTGGTGTTCCCAACTGCATCTATCTTCTCACAAAATATCATCAAGAGTACATCCGACATGGCAACAAAATGAGAGCGATGGCTCGCGTTATTCAAAAGGTGGGAGAAGCGGCCTTCATGATTAATGCAACCACTGCTGTTGGTTTTGCCACTTTCATTTTTGTCGATAGCGACCTATTAAAAGAGTTCGGGGTAATTTCTGCCTTGAATTCGATGTTGATGTTTTTTATTTCGCTCATCACCTTCCCTATTCTTTTTTCCTACACCAAAGCACCCAAACGTCGCCACCTGCGACACTTAGATATGCGCTGGCTGGAGTCTTTGCTGGAAAAACTCGTGGGTATGATTACCCGTCAACGCAGAGCAATTTATGTCATTACAGCATTGGTTACTGGCATCAGTATCTACGGAATTACCTTGATGCAAACGACAGGTAACATAGTTGACGACCTTCCAGAGTCGGACAGAGTGATCACCGATTTGCATTGGTTTGAAAAGCATTTCAACGGGGTAATGCCTTTTGAAATCATGGTAAAAACAAAAAAGAAAGGACTCATCACCAAACCGCAGGTCATTGAAAAAATTGATGAGATGCAAACGGTGTTAGCCCAGTATCCGCAATTCTCCAAATCACTCTCCATTGCAGATGCGAGTAAGTTCGCCCGCCAAGCTTTTTACAATGGCGACCCTGAGCGGTACAGTCTTATTCAACGCGGAGAGCAAAGCTTCATTGGACCTTATTTCCAACGCAACTACGAAACAGGTAATTCGCAAAAATCCTTTATTGATTCTACGAAAACGATGACCCGCATCACGGTGCAAGTGGCTGACATAGGCACCATCGAAATGCAGAAAGTGCTCACTGAATTACGTCCTCAAGTTGATTCTATTTTCAGCCCCGACAAATTTGATGTGATCCTTACCGGTACATCGGTCGTATTCGTAAAAGGCACTCGTTATCTCGTAGATAATTTGTTTAGCAGTTTACTTTTTGCGGTAATCGTCATTTCACTGCTGATGGCCGCTATGTTCCGCTCAGCTCGAATGGTGTTGATCAGCTTAGTGCCTAACATTATTCCACAGCTGATTACGGCGGGTATGATGGGATTCTTCGACATCCCATTGAAACCCTCGACCATATTGGTGTTCAGCATTGCCTTCGGTATCACGGTGGACAATACCATTCACTTCTTGGCAAAATACCGACAAGAACTCACCTTGCTTCAATGGAACATCAAAGACTCTGTTTTGATTGCGGTAAAAGACACAGGATCGAGTATCCTTTTTACCTCCATCGTCTTGCTTGCAGGCTTTGGCATATTTGCCTTTTCTGAGTTTGATGGTACACGCGCTTTGGGTATTCTTACTAGTCTAACGCTGCTTACTGCTATGCTTACCAACTTGGTGGTGTTGCCTGCACTGCTTCTTTCTTTCCAACGCTCACTCACCACAAAGGCTTTTGCAGAGCCCTTTGTACAAATCATCGACGAAGAAGATGATCTCGATTACGGCGATTGGGAAATTCGTAAGATAGACCCTACCTTGGCAGATGAAGACTTCATTCCCGATAGCGATGATGAAGAGAATGAGGACGACCCAAAAGCATAATGCATGAAAGGAATAATTCTCGCCGGAGGTTCTGGCACCCGTTTATATCCCTTGACCTTGGCCGTAAGCAAACAGCTGATGCCGGTTTACGACAAGCCAATGATTTATTATCCGCTGAGCACCTTATTGCTTGCCGGAATCAGAGAAATTCTGATTATTTCTACTCCCCATGATTTGCCCGGATTTAAAAAACTTCTCGGTAATGGCGAGCAGTGGGGATGCTCCTTTTCATACATCGAACAACAAGTTCCCAATGGCCTTGCACAAGCCTTTGTATTAGGTGAAGAATTTATTGGGAAAGAAAAAGTAGCCCTGGTACTGGGCGACAATATTTTTTACGGAAAAGGATTTGGTAAAATGCTCCGTGAAAATACCGACATTGATGGTGGACTTGTATATGCCTATCACGTAAGTGATCCAGAGCGATATGGCGTAGTAGAATTTGATGCTCAAAACAACGCCATTTCGATTGAAGAAAAACCAAAACAGCCCAAGAGCAATTACGCTGTACCAGGTTTGTATTTCTACGACAATGACGTAGTAGCCATCGCCAAATCTCTTCAGCCTTCTGCCCGTGGCGAATATGAAATCACCGATGTAAATCGGGAATACCTTCGCCGAGGAAAATTGAAAGTGCAAAAAATGGATCGTGGCACAGCTTGGCTTGATACGGGAACATTTGCCTCACTCATGCAAGCGGGGCAATACGTGCAAGTGATAGAAGAACGTCAAGCCCTTAAAATTGGAGCTCCAGAAGAAATCGCTTGGCGCATGGGATTCATAACTGATGAACAATTAAAAGACTTAGCAGTTCCTTTACTCAACAGCGGATATGGGAAATACCTCATCGATCAGCTCAAATCAGGACGCTAAGAAACAGCAGTATGTACACTATCGAATCGCTTCAAAGCCTAGTGGCCAAAGCTATCGTTGACTATTCGGCAAAAAACAACACCGATAGTTTGCAAGAACCCATTCACTACTTGCTTGGTCTTGGTGGCAAGCGTATGCGACCCGCACTTACGTTATTGGCGACCGATCTTTTTGGTGGTGATGTACCATCCGCCCTCCCTGCCGCGATGAGCATCGAAGTTTTTCACAACTTCACCCTCATGCACGATGATATTATGGACAATGCTCCATTGCGCCGCGGAAATGTAACTGTCCATGAAAAATGGAATACCAATACGGCCATTCTCAGCGGCGATGCGATGCTCATAGAAGCATACCAGCTTCTTTGTGGTTACAGCGGCTCTCAGATAAAACAAATACTCCCCTTGTTTAACGACACCGCCTTAGGCGTATGCAAAGGGCAGCAAATGGATATGGAGTTTGAAAAACGAAGCGATGTTTCGGTAGAAGAATACATCGAAATGATTCGTTTGAAAACAGCCGTTTTACTTGGCGGAGCCCTCGAAATAGGCGGTATCATAGCGAATGCGACTGCTCCTGATTTAGAGCACATTCGCCTTTTTGGAGAAAAATTAGGTATTTCCTTCCAGCTACGCGATGATTATTTGGATGCGTTTGGTGATCCAGAAAACTTCGGCAAACAAGTGGGAGGCGATATTCTTTCCGATAAAAAAACCTACCTCTACCTCACCGCTATTGCCCGCTGCGATGCGCATCAGAAAGCTGTTTTTGATCAATGGCACGGCAATACCGACATGGCCAAAATTGAGGAAATTAAAAGCATTATGATAGCCACTGGGGCCGATCAAGCGATACTCGCTGTTTCGCAGCAGTATTATGAGGAGGCGCTCAATCACTTGGATAGGATAAATGTAACCGACGATCGAAAAGCCACCCTTCGGGCTTTGGCCGCTCATCTTCTTCACCGCGAAGTGTAACATGTCCACTATAGAACCCTATCTCTACCCGGAAGTCGCTGCGCAAATAGCAAAGGACTTTTCTTCGTGTGGAATTGATTTGGTTTTTCCCCAAAATCCTACCAAGGCACCGCGAGAAGAATTATTCGATGTGTTATACCCGATCATTCGACTCATTTTGAAAGAGCAGCCCAGTTTAATGCTGAAAATCATTTATCGCATTGACATCTCTGAGCATCAATTTGGTGCACAAATGGGCGAAAAATTGGGTGATATAGCCTACACGACCTTAGCGCAAATGATCATCAACCGCGAAACTCAAAAGGTTCTGCTACGCAAGGGGCTATCTTAAAAAGCGACCTCGCTGAAACCCCTGTAAAATAGCTGTTTGGGCGAATATCCCTAATTAGCAACTTTTTTATGGTCACTTTCCTGCGTGTGTCCTAACTTTGGCGTCTCATTAAGAAAAAATTTGCATGGATATTCATTCCTACCTCAGTAACACTGACGTAAACGCAATAGACGCGCTATACGCGCAATACAAGGCGGATCCTAATTCGGTTGACCTTTCATGGCGCCGATTTTTTGAAGGATTCGAATTTCAAAAATCCGAGTTCGAAATTCTACCTGGTTCTTCAGGAGGTGGCATCGCTAGCGAAGCCCTTCACAAAGAATTTAAGGTACTCAACCTGATAAATGCTTACCGCACCCGTGGACACTTGTTTACCAAGACCAACCCCGTGCGTGAACGCCGTAAATACAACCCTACTCTTGCCATCGAAAACTTCGGTTTGAAGGAAGCTGACCTCAATGAGACCTTTCATGCAGGCACTGAAGTAGGATTGGGTGATGCGAAACTGAAAGACATTATCGCTCATTTGGAAAGCAGCTACTGCGAAAGCATTGGCGTGGAGTACATGTACATCCGCAATCCGGAGCGTGTGGAATGGTTGCGCTCTCGTATGGAGGCCGTAAAAAAACCACAATTTTCTACCGAAGAAAAAAAGAGCATCTTCGAAATGTCGAGCAAAGCTTCTTTGTTCGAACAGTACATTCATAAAAAGTTCGTAGGCCAAAAACGTTTTTCTGTTGAGGGCTGCGAAGCGGTAGTGCCCGCGATGGACTACCTCGTGCGCAAAGGTGCTGAACAGGGCATCAAAGAATTTGTCATCGGTATGGCGCACCGTGGACGCTTGAATGTGTTGACCAATATTTTGGGCAAACCACAAGATGAAGTGTTCCGCGAATTTGATGGTGTAGAATACGAAGAAGGTAGCTTTGACGGTGATGTGAAATATCACCTAGGTTACTCTCGCGACATTGCTGTAAATGGACATGATGTGCACGTTACCCTTTGTCCTAACCCCTCACACTTAGAAGCCGTGAATCCAGTGGTGGAAGGGTTGACTCGTGCAAAGATTGATCATTACATCAAAGACGAAGCGCACATTGTCCCCATCCTTGTTCATGGCGACGCTGCTGTTGCCGGCCAAGGCATTGTATATGAAATTGTGCAAATGGCCTTACTCGATGGTTATCGCGTGGGTGGTACCATTCACTTGATCACCAACAATCAAGTTGGTTTTACCACCAATTACCTCGACGCTCGTTCTTCTACCTACTGCACTGATGTAGCGAAAACAACTCTTTGCCCCGTTTTCCATGTCAATGCAGATGATGTAGAAGCGGTGATTCGCACCATGCAAATCGCTTTAGAATACCGCGAAACGTTTAAAATGGACGTTTTCGTTGATTTGTTAGGGTATCGCAAATACGGGCATAATGAAGGGGATGAACCAAAGTTCACCCAACCTACCTTGTATAAACTCATCGCTTCGCACCCTAGCTTGCGCGATATCTATAAAGAAAAACTCATGCAAGAAGGCGTTATCGACGCTGCTTTTGCTGAGCAAGTGAAAAAAGATTTCGAAGCACACTTAGACAAGTGTTACGATGCTTCTCGTGAGAAAGCAAAAGTATCTGTGAAACATTTCTTGGAAGAAACTTGGAAAGACATTCGCAAAGCTTCAGACTCCGATTTTGATCAATCGCCAGAAACAGGATTTAACGAGAAAAAACTTCGTGAATTGGCCATCAAAGCCAATACCCTTCCGAAAGGTGAAAAACTGTTTCGCAAAACAGAAAAAGTATTCGAAGATCGCCTAGCGATGATTGAAAACGATAAGCTCGACTGGGCTATGGGTGAGATCATTGCCTACGCCTCTCTGTTAGAAGAAGGACATCCTGTGCGCATAAGCGGACAAGATGTGGAGCGCGGTACATTTAGTCACCGTCACGCTGTGGTAAAAACAGACGAAGATCAAGAAAAGGAAATCATCCCACTCAATCAACTCAGCGAGAAACAAGCAAAGCTTTCCGTTTTCAACTCCTTACTTTCCGAATACGGGGTGTTGGGTTTTGACTATGGTTACGCATTTGGAACACCACAAGGATTAACCATTTGGGAAGCACAGTTTGGCGACTTCAATAACGGCGCTCAAATCATCATTGACCAATTCATCAGCGCGGCTGAAGATAAATGGGCAACGATGAACGGTCTGGTGATGTTTTTACCTCACGGACAAGAAGGTCAAGGTTCTGAGCACTCTAGTGGTCGTATGGAACGATTCCTTCAGCTGTGTGCAGAAAACAACATGATCGTTGCCGACATTACTACGCCAGCGAATTTCTTCCACTTGCTTCGTCGCCAAGTGCACTCTGCTTTCCGTAAGCCATTAATTGTATTTACCCCTAAAAAACTTCTTCGCTATCCGAAGGCTGTTTCGAGCTTAAAAGAATTGGCGAATGGTCGATTCCAAGAGGTCATCGACGATCATGCGGTGAACAAAAAAGAAGTAGATACCATCGTGTTCTGCACTGGTAAAGTTTACTATGACATATTGGAAGAAAAAGAGCGTTTGAACGCTGGAGAAAACATGGCTATCGTTCGCCTTGAGCAACTTTACCCATTGCCAGAAAAACAAATTCGTGCGATTATCGCTTCGTATCCGAAAAACGCAAAACTGGTGTGGTGTCAAGAAGAACCCGAGAACATGGGTGCGTGGGGTTATATGATGCGCGTATTGCGCGATTTGAACCTCGATGTAGTTTCACTTCCCGCTTCTGCTTCTCCTGCCGCGGGTTCACCAAAAGTTCATGAAGGACGCGTACGTCGCATGATGGAAAAGCTCTTCGAAAACGCTAACGTAAAAGCATAATTAAAACAAGGCATAGCCTTACACATACACAATAGAATGGCTCAACTTGAAATGAAAGTTCCTTCGCCAGGCGAAAGCATCAGCGAAGTAATTATTGCCAACTGGCTCGTTAAAACGGGCGATTGGGTAGAAAAAGATCAGACCATTGCTGAAATCGATTCTGATAAAGCAACCCTAGAATTATCAGCTGAAGCTTCTGGTGTGATTACACTGAAAGTAGAAGCAGGCGCCACTGTAGCAGTGGGCGATATCGTTTGCAACATCGACACGGATGCTGCGCGTCCTGCGGGCGCTGCACCCAAGGCAGAAACGCCGAAAGTGGAAGCTCCGAAAGCGGCGGAAGTTTCGAAAGTAGAAGCTCCAAAACCGGCTGAAAAAGCGGACAGTCGCACTGCAGGACTGCCTTCACCGGCTGCCGCAAAAATGATGGCGGAAAATAACATTGGAGCCAATCAAGTAGCAGGTTCTGGCCCTGGTGGACGCATCACAAAAGGTTATGTAATTGCTGCTATGGCTCAATGATTCAACACGGCTGATGTTTCGCAGTGGGGCGGTACGCGTAATGTGCGCACTGAGAAGATGACCAATCTCCGCAAGAAGATTGCTGAGCGTTTGGTATCTGTAAAAAATACCACGGCTATGCTCACCACGTTCAACGAAGTGAACATGAAGCCGATCATGGATTTGCGTGCAAAACACAAAGATCTTTTCAAAGAAAAACATGGTGTAGGATTGGGCTTTA
>JBDKGH010000052.1:0-4863 GCA_039798265.1 Bacteroidota bacterium
TATTCATGGTGATCGGTATGATCCAAATACGACGCACGATATCTGAACTCACAAAACTGAAGATGAAATTGCTGCAGAAGAAATACAGAAAAATCCCCAGCAAAAACCAAAAGCGAGGCTGAGATTCGAGCTTCTCTTGGTCTTTCGTCATTTGTAACAAAAAATAAGCGGCTATAATCGCTAGCATCGCCGAGGTACTTGAATCAAACAATGAGTCATACCAATTTTGTCCAGGTCCGGATTGAAGAATGACAAAACAGAGTATCCACATCGCCAACGAAAACAAAGAGGCAATTAACAAAAGAGGTCGCCCTTTTTTAGTCGGAAATAAAGAGTTAATAAACCATATAAAAAAAGTCACTTCTGTGAAGGCATATAAAAAGTATAAATGCATGAAATAATCGGATGGTATATACCATCGTTTTAAATCAATGACAAATGACCAGCTTATAAATATCACCAAACTCCTTGCAGGACTATCAATCTTGAAGAAATAAAGGTATCCTATGATAAGTGGAATTAGTACTGTAAAGGTGGATAATAGGTTAGGTAAATCACTTAATGTCATGGCCAACTACGATCGATATATGAATAATAACTCTGAGTATTGGAATCTAAGATATAATTATTATTTGATCCAGCGTTAAATCCTACGAAACATAAACGGAGATTATTAACTGTTTCTGATTCGTCGAAGCCCCAGTAGTAGTGCAAATGCTCACTTGATTTTTCTGCAATTAACGTATTTACTTCTGATGCATTAAAATAACCATGCGCGAGTGTAACTACATCTGCTCCAAAAAGGGTTGCGAAATTCTGTTTTTGCGTACGCGCGACATTTCCATTGATCATGCTATTGTTGACCGATGGAGTAATGGTATCGCCAATGAGCTCAGCAGTGATATCGGCCGAACTAGTGTTGGTCGATTTTTGTTCACTGTAAGAACGATATAATTGATCACCGTTGAGTATGTTTACCTGACTACTGTCATTGCATGCTTGAAAACATAAATAGGGTTTTGCTCCCGTATCTGTTCCAATACAATAATGAAAAACTACTCCTTGTGCTCCTCCGTCAATGATGGCTTGCAAATCGCTAGCCTCTACAAAGCCATCTGTACTGAGTTTATATACCTCATTCGATAGGGAATTATTCCGAAAGTCTTCGATATAATTCACCAACTGTTTGAAGGAAATAAAATGTAAGCCTCCTGTTTGGCCTACTGGCGAGTCTTCAACAGCAGGACGAAGTGCCAATAGGGATAGACCTAAAATGGAAAGTGCGAAAAAACTTAAATGTCTAAAATTGATTTTGTTCATAGCAGTAATATTATGCTCCTAAGCAAATAATACCTGAACACATTTTCAAGATGTAATTAGAATTAGGCGATTTCGAGATAGAATTCGGCTAAACCTTCGTCAAACGATCCATGAAATCGTCTTTTTTTCTGCGGCTAATGTCGAGTACTGAACCATCATCCATGGTTATCGTGCCTTCTCCTTTTTTAAATTCACGGATATAGGCCATGTTGATTAAATGAGATTGGTGTATGCGAAAGAAATTATAGGATTCTAATATTTCTTCAACCTCCTTAATGGTGCGGCTAATGACTATGCTCTTTTTGCCTAAAAGAAATAGAGTAGTGTAGGTGTTGTCCGACTCGCAGCGCACGATCTCATCAATTCGGATGAAAATGAAACCGGCCTGTGTGGGTAATCCTATTTTATGCTGACCCGAACGCTGCTCCGACAGGTTTTGCATCAAGTTCATCAATTGCAAGTTCGGAATGTTCTCGCTGTGTTTTTTTTCGAATAAGGAAAGTGCTTCTTTTAACTCGGCTAGGCCATAAGGTTTTAAGAGGTAATCAACGGCCGCTACTTTTATGGCCTGCAAAGCATACTCTGCATAAGAAGTAGTGAAAATAACGGAGAATTTAAAGGTGTTTGGGAGTGCACGCAACAAGTCAAAGCCCGTCTTTGGCGGCATCTGCACATCTAACATTACTAAATCGGGATTCACCTTGGGCAGCTGAATAAGGGCTTCATCCACACCTGTGAAAACTCCTACTACTTCATAATGTGGGAAATATTCTTTTAATAGGCTAAGCAAATGCGCGCGTTGGCGCTCTTCGTCATCTACGATAGCTAACTTGTATTTTACCATGAATCGCTTTGTTTGGGTAAATAAATAATGGTTCTTTTTCCTAAATACTGGCCCATCTCGTCAATAATGTCATCACTTTTAAATCGGGCTCTCACCTGCTGTAAACTATTTAATATCTGCAATCGCTCTCGTGTAATCACTGTACCCAATGATTTTTTCTTCACGTTCAATACATCATCATTGGATGGGGTGGGCAAGGTACCATTGTCTTCGGTGATGTAACATATTTCGTGTTCATTCACTTGCACTTTAATGGTAATCACCGCATCTCCTTGCTTTTCTCTAAATCCATGGAGTATAGAGTTTTCGATAAAGGGCTGCAATATCATCGGAGGCACCATTAAATCGGTGGTGTCTATGCTAGGATCAATTTCAATGGTGTACCGAAAGGGTTGGCGTATGCCTTCTAAATCCATATATAACTTTAGCCATTCAATGTCTTCTTCTACCGAAATGGTGGTCTTTCGCGAGTACTCCAGCACAGTGCGGATGAGCTTAGAGAATTTCAACAGAAAATCACTAGCCTGCTCGGTTTGTTGGTTTTGTATAAATAGATAAATCGAATTCAAGCTGTTGAACAAGAAGTGCGGATTCATCTGGGCCCGTAAGGCTTTCATTTCTGTTTCCGCAATCAACCGGCGCAGGTCACTTTCCCTTTTTTGACGGTAAAAAATGAAAAACAAAAACGCAAAGGCTACTAAAAAGGGAAGTAAGGAAAAAACAATGACCGTGTTTACTAATTGGTCATCTACCTGAGGACTTTGCGCCCAGGTCACTAATTGACTGCAAGTGAGCATGACAATTAGTGCGATACGTCTTAGCGTTCGAGATAGAGTAAACATTGTTTGTGGTATAAAAGCCTGCGTGAAGTTAGAATTTTTTTTTAGCCATAACAGGGTAATTACACCTTTTATTTTACAAGTCAGTAAAGGGTTTTCTAATCAAGGGATTAAAAAAAAAGACCGACAGTTGTCGGTCTTTTTTATCTGTTTTAGTCTTATTTTTTTATAACCAAGTGTCCGTAATTCTTACTGTAGTAAAGCATTTGCTCTACAAAACTATTCATGTAAGTCACTTTTACGTCTTTGATATTTCCCTGATCGTCCATTTCCGGAACAAGCACGGGATTCACAAATCCTGAATAAGCAGGGATGTTCAATTTAGAAGAGCGGTCAAGTACTTCTTGGTGAATTTTCGGATCTACTTTTTTACCATAGCCGTCAGCCAAAGCACGCGCAGCTTTGTAATCACCTTCTGAAGTAATGCGCTGAACTTCACGAAGCAATTCGCCCACTAACACACGCATTTTGTCGTAATCCTTGATGTCAAAGTAGGTTTTTCCGTCGCGAACTACTTTTTCAATCACATGGTCAGCTTTGCCTTTTTCGAATATCCAATTGCTGATCCAAGCGCGGTTACGCATATGCGCTTCCTCAATGTCTTCGCCTACTTTCAAACGGCGCAATTGAACGAGCATACCATTGCGGATATAACCATCGTACTCGGCTTTACCTACTTCAAGGCTCTCCATTAGTCCAAGATCAACGAGTTTTTGATCCATAATGAAGTACAAAGCCACCAAGTCAGCGCGACCTTCTTCAATAGTTGAAGCATATTCTTTTAAGGTCTGTGATGATGGTGCCACTCCTTCTTTGATCTGTCCGCTGGCGTGACCGATAACTTCGTGCATGGCTGTGTGAAGTTTTCCGGCTTCATCGCCATATTTTTTCGCACGTTCAACTTCTTCTGCGTCATGGGCAAATTCGCCGGTCATTCCTGGGCCTGCTGCATTGTTGTGCGCATCTTCAATATTGCCTAAACTAACACTTTTCGATCCGTGGATAGTACGAATCCATTGTGCATTAGGAAGGTTTACACCAATTGGTGTAGATGGTGAGGCATCACCCGATTCTCCGGCTACGTTCACCACTTTGTATGTAATCCCTTTTACTTCTTTCTTTTTGTGCTCGGGTAGGGTAGAAGAGTTGTCTTCAAACCATTGGGCATTTTGCATCATAACCTTCATGCGATCACTGGCTTCAAAGTCGGTGATCTCTACAACGCTCTCATAGGAGCCACGGTTACCAAGGGGATCATTATACACTTCAACAAAGCCGTGGATGAAGTCGATATCTCCTTCGGTGGCTTTTACCCACTGTATATTGAAGTCATCCCAAGTGCGCAAATCACCTGTTTTGTAAAATTCCATGAGCTTGCGAAGGGATGCCGCCTGCTTATCATTCTCTGCCACCTTCTCAGCTTTGCTCAACCACATCACTACTTGTTCTAATGCAGCGCTGTATTTTCCGCCTACCTTATAAACTTCCTCTACTAGTTTTCCGTCTTTCTTGATCAAGTTGGCATTGATACCTATAGATAAAGGAGCACGGTCGTCTGGTTTAATTTTAGACGCGTAATAGGCCTGTGCTTCTTTGGTGCTTACGCCTTCTCCATAAAAGTTAACAGAGGAATTTTCTACCAATCCTTTTGCGGCATCTTTCTCTACTTTACGAGAAGCTACTGATGGATTAAAAATAACCTCTTTGATTTCGTCAGTACAGGTAGAGTTTGTTGCCGCAAGCAACGATTCGAAATAGGTCTTGTCAAATTTCGGTTGATGCTTCAGGTTGCTGTAATGGTGGTGAATACCATTGCTCATCCAAATTTGTTTCAAGTAGGTTTCGAAATTTTTCCACCCT
>JBDKGH010000053.1:0-5198 GCA_039798265.1 Bacteroidota bacterium
ACGCCTGCATTTTATAATCGATGGCATGCACCTCATCCAATATTTTAGTAGCGGCATCAACGATTTCCAAACCAAAATCAGTCACATAAATTTTCTTATTGACCACTTCAATTAGCGGCACCTTAAACTGATCCTGAAAATTCTTGAGCTGAATAGATACCGCTGGCTGCGTAAGGTGAAGTTCGTAAGCCGCCTTCGTGACGCTGCGTGTTTGAGCCACTTTCAAAAATATCCGAAGCTGATTGAGGGTATAGTTCATAAATAAATTTAATGATTACCATAGCAAATGTAAATAAAAACTTATAACACTCAACCCTCACCTTTGCCCAAACAAAACCATAAACACATGCAAAGGATCACAATAGCTAAAGGAGACGGTATCGGTCCAGAAATCATGGACGCCACCTTATCCATCATCAAAGCCGCTGGCGCACAAATCATCATTGATGAAATTGAAGTAGGCGAAAAGGTTTACTTATCGGGTAATACAAGTGGTATTGCCAAAGAATCGTGGGACATCATTCGCCGCAACAAAATATTCCTCAAAGCTCCCATTACTACTCCACAAGGTGGTGGCTATAAAAGCCTCAACGTTTCTACGCGCAAATTCCTCGGGTTGTATGCCAACATCCGACCATGCGTGAGTTTTTCTCCCTTTGTGGACACCAAGCATCCTAAGATGGATTTGGTGATCATACGCGAAAACGAAGAAGATCTATATGCGGGTATCGAACACCAACAAACAGACGAAGTGGTGCAATGCTTAAAGCTCATCAGCCGTCCTGGATGCGAAAAAATCGTTCGATACGCCTTCGAATATGCCCGTTTGTATGGTAGAAAAAAAGTAACCTGTTTTACCAAAGACAACATCATGAAACAGACCGACGGTCTCTTTCACGAAGTGTTCGATGAGATCGCAAAAGAATATCCAGAAATCGAAAACGAACACTGGATCATCGACATCGGAGCTGCTAAACTGGCGGATACACCAGAAATCTTCGATGTAATCGTAATGCCCAACCTTTACGGCGATGTAATGAGCGATGTAGCAGCTCAAATCGCGGGTTCTGTTGGATTGGCCGGATCGGCTAACATTGGCGAAGAATGTTCGATGTTCGAAGCTATTCACGGCTCAGCTCCAAGAAGAGCAGGGCAAAATGTTGCGAATCCCACTGGACTTTTACAAGGTGCTATTCTTATGCTCAACCACATTGGTCAAACAGAGGTCGCACAAAAAGTTCAAAACGCATGGCTTAAAACCATCGAAGACGGTATTCACACTTATGACATCTATAAGGAAGGTGTAAGCACCAAAAAAGTGGGCACACAAGAATTTGCCGAAGCGGTAATCAGTAATCTCGGTCAGGAACCAAAACAGATGAAAGCGGCCGAATACAAGCAGTCGCAAAAAATGAACTTACCGAAATACCAACGCAAAGCGGCGAAAAACAAAGAGCTCGTTGGTGTAGATCTATTCGTTCATTGGAGAGGAACCAACGCAGAAGAACTCGCTGGTATCGTAAAGCAAATGAACTCTTCCTATGCTGAACTCAGCATGATCACTAATCGCGGTATCAAAGTTTATCCAGATGGCTTCCCAGAAACCTTCTGTACCGATCACTGGCGCTGCCGATTCAAACCCAATACAAGCGAATCGCTCACCAAACTAAGTATCGTTGATCTCCTGCTACAAGCAGAGCGCTTGAACATCGATGTGATTAAAACAGAAAACCTGTATTCATTTGATGGCAAAGCAGCCTACTCATTAGGTCAAGGTCAATAAACTCCAATCCCCAGAAAACATGGAATTACATCTCATCAAAGGCTCATTCGAAAAAGAAGAAGCCTTGGAATTGATTCAGCAGCTCATACAGCTTAAAATCAAATTTCATGAAAAAAAAATACAGCAGTGTGAGCAGGAGGAAGACATCAAGATGCGTGAAAACAGAATTAAGCAATTGCAAAACGAATTCAATCAAGCAAGAGCTTTAATTCAAGAAAAAACGACGTTTTGCTCCATACAATCTACCATACACATCGAATAAAATGAAAGTAAACCCATTATCTATTGTTTGGTTCATTATTGCCGTGGTTTGTCTGTTCAATTGTTTGACAACAGAAAGCCCAATGGATTCACAGTTTTATTCTGCCGCAGGAATAGTGGGACTTTTATTTGCGAGAAAATGTTTAGGAATGACTGACGCGCCAAGCCATACTTGATTTCTTGAAGAAGCCAACACATGACTTCCATTTTTGACAACCGAACCTTTACCATAGCCACGCAGCATAAAAAAGAAGAAGTATTAGCTCCTATTCTCCGCCAACACTTCAATGCTCAAGTGTTGCCCACCAAGCACTTCAATACCGATTTGCTTGGCACCTTTACAGGAGAAATAGAGCGTACGGAAATCCCTATTTCCACTGCGAGAAAAAAATGCCTGCTGGCTATGGAAAGGTTCAATCTTGACTTGTGCATAGCTAGTGAAGGATCATTCGGTCCACATCCCACCATTCCATTTGCTGCAGCGGATGAAGAAATTTTGTATCTCATTGACAAAACGAAAGGAATAGAAATTCACGTACATCACGTGAGTACTCAAACCAACTTTAATGGTGCAGAGATCAGCAACTTGAATGATCTGCATGAATTTGCTCAACGCTGCAAGTTTCCCTCGCATGCCCTCATTCTAAGAGACAAAAGAAATAGCTCGGAGTTTATAAAAAAAGGCATCACCACATGGGAGACTCTTGTTCATGAATTCAATCAACATAAGGGGAAGAATGGATCTGTTTTTATAGAAACAGATATGAGAGCTCATCTTAATCCAACGCGAATGTTGGTGATCGAAGAAGCCGCGGAAAAACTCATCGCGAGTATGCGATCTCTGTGCCCCCAATGCAACACTCCAGGATTTACAGTTAAATCGCACATACCAGGTCTTCCTTGCGCACTGTGCTACTCTCCTACTCGCTCTACTTTATATCACGTTTACGCCTGTCAACGGTGCGAATACTCTGAGCAGAAAAAATTCCCTCATCAAAAACAAACAGAAGATCCGATGTACTGCGACGTCTGTAACCCCTAAACCAACGAAAACCGAACACTCGCCATGGAATTTCAAGTCCTCATCAACAACCTCACCAACCCTACTCTACTCTTTTTCCTTTTGGGGGTGATCGCCGTATCGGTCAAAAGTGACTTGGAGATTCCGCGTTCGAGCAGCAAGTTCATTTCGCTTTATTTACTCTTTGCCATTGGCTTCAAAGGTGGACAAGAACTTTCGCACAGTGGCTTCAATAATGAAATTCTCATTTCCTTACTCTTCGGTTTAGGAATTGCATCGATCATTCCGTTCTATTCCTTTTTTATCTTAAAAAAGAAATTAAGCGTAAGCGACTCTGCCGCAGTGGCTGCGTCATATGGATCAGTGAGCGCGGTGACATTTGTAGCCGCTATTTCTTTTTTAGAGGTACAACGTCTTCAATCCGGTGGACACATGGTAGCGGTAATGGCCTTGATGGAAGCGCCCGCTATCATCATTGGAGTAATGCTGTTGATGAAATATGACAAAGAACGAGACTCCAATGATCAAGTGAGCTTCAGGAGTATCATACAACATTCATTTACCAATGGAAGTGTGCTATTGATCATAGGCAGCTTAATCATCGGATTCATCGCCGACACCAAACAAGCGGAAGGCATCAAACCGTTTACCACCGATATCTTCAAAGGTTTTCTTGCTATCTTTTTATTAGAAATGGGAATGGTGACAGCGAAACGTTTCACAGCCTTCAAAAAGTACGGTGGATTTGTTACGCTTTTTGCGATTATCATTCCTGCCATAAATGGATGTGCCGTTGCCTTTCTCAGTCAATTTGTAACCCACGATGTAGGCAATCGCTTCATTTTTGCCATACTCGCAGCTAGTGCCTCATACATCGCCGTTCCCGCAGCCATGCGGTTAGCGGCTCCCAAAGCCGATCCTGGCCTATATCTTCCTATGGCTCTCGGTGTAACCTTTCCGTTTAATATTACGGTTGGAATGCCCATGTATTACCTTGTCATCACCAGTGGATTTTAAACATAAATGAACGTTATCATATAAGTAGTAAATTCCCCCGATCTTATAAACGATTTTTTTTACTCCTTATGGGTCTAGTTAATGCAATGGTCAACCAAATAGGCCGCGAAATAGGTCGCGACCTTTATTGGAGTGCAAGACGTAACATCGCCAGTCAACCTACACGTGTTCAACGTTCCTCTAGAACAATGGATACCCTTTCAATCAACGAGCAGCTCCTGCAAATGGTCAATAAAAAATCATGGAACAATCGGATGCGGTTTGTAGCAATGGCCGAAGATATTGCCGAAACGATTCAATCCATTGATGATAAAATAGACCCACAAAGCTTTAATTGGCAAGAAGTATATGAAGTTTTAGATCAAAAAATAGACGACTTAAAACTCAACTGTCAGGACAATGAAGCACCTTCATTAGAAGAACTTGACAAAAAAAACTTTATTGGTTTTTCTATTTCTCTTCAAAGACATAAAAAATGGATCGAGAAAGAAATAAATCAAAAAAAATCACTTCCTACACCGCCATCAGGATTCATCATTTTTCTGATGAGCTGTATTGGTATAGCGTCCTTTAAACTTCAGAGAGGCGCTGCCAATATCATAGCTGAAATACTGTTAATTCTCATTTGCTGGGGCGCTATTATCATTGGACTCAATCTATTTTCACATTCCCAATTAGCCCTTTATGGCCTTCTCAGCGTTGCGCTCGGAATAGCCTTTTTCTTGTTCACCACAATTGGCAATTTCATCTCTCTGAACAAACTCAAAAGCCAATTCGACAACGACCAAAATCAAATACGGGTATTAGAACACTATATGCAGCGCATCAGCTAATAATTTCCATTTTCAAATTCATGAAAAACATTCTGCTTCTTATAGCAACCTTTTCTCTCACTGGCTGCGCTTTGCACTCCACTACTTGCATCAAACCGAATGATGCCTTTATTCTAGGCGCAAATGAACATGGAGCATTCAAAGTAGATGTAGAAAACACTGCCAAAACCCCGATTACTGCCGAAGTGTATTCACTCGACAAAACAATCCTATCGAAAGCGTCTATTTCGCCCAGCAAAAAAGGGCACATCAAAGTAAGTCGTGACAATGCAGTGCATATTAT
>JBDKGH010000054.1:0-12790 GCA_039798265.1 Bacteroidota bacterium
CAATACTTACACCGTTACGCTCACCGTTTACAACACTGCAGGTTGCAGCGATGCTACTGCCCTATCCGTATTACCCGAAGCACCCAAGTTGGATGTAGTGGTAGATCAATTTGAACTATCTCCAGATAATCGTATCACTGCATTCATTCGCAATGCAGGGAATATTCCCGTAAGTGAAACGAGCTTGAAATGGCAAGGCGGTGGGGAGTTGGAGATTATAGAACTGCTCGACAGCACGCTCATTCCAGGGGCGCAGGTTTCATACACCTTCAGTTCTAACTGGAATGGCGAAGACTTCGCGCTCAATTATCTCTGTGTGCAAGCCGAGGCGCAAAACTTACCTCTGCCCGATGTCGCGCCCGATGACAATACCAGTTGCCAATCGTTCGAATCGAAAGTATTGACGCTTTATCCGCCATTTCCGAATCCTGGCGACGATCACATGATTGTGCGATTCAACAATGCCACTTCAGGAGATTTGGGATTAAAAATTTACGATGGTAGCGGCCGACTAGTGCGCGACATGGTAGATGCAGGAGTAACACCGGGCTTTCACCACTACTTCGTGGACATTCGGTCTCTTATTGACGGCCGGTACGAAGTAGTCATTGAAATGAATGGCAGCAGAAGAAGTGCGGGCTTCATTAAGCGAGCCCAATAAACTAATTGGGAAACAATTCAGACTGAGCACCGCGGTGTTCGTGAATAATCTCGAGCACCGTGCGGAAGGCGACCAATTTTGAACCATACAAACGCTGAGTATCCGCTTGCAAACGAGGCGCTTCTTTCGCTTGATACTCTTCGTAGTCCTGCATATTTCGGCAGATGTACTGAATAGCGTAGGAAATACCTCCTTCTTCAAAAGCGTGAATTCGGCAAATTCTATTTTCTAAAAAATAGCCCGTAGCCATTACATCAGGGATGTGTTTTGTCTTCATCCACTCTAACCACTCGAGGTGCACACTTTCATCCACACTGATGGTAACGTTATAAAGTACCTTATTCATGGTGCCAAGATGCTTCAAAATTTGAAAACAGTGCTCAAAATTGCTTCAAAAAAGTTGAATTAACCGTTATGATATGGCTAAGTGTAATTAGATTTGAAGCCATAAACCCCGAATCAATGCATACAGGATTACTTCACCTTCACTCTGCCCTCCGCTGGGTAGCTATTCTCCTTTTGGTGATCACACTTATTGACAACTTGGTTAGAATGTACAAGCCGTTCAACAATCAAGACAACAAATTAGCACTTTTCACCCTGATCAGCATGCACCTGCAGTTGGTTATTGGTCTGATACTTTGGGGCATGTATTTGTCGAGTACGCTCAGCGCCAATGCCGAAATCATGAAAGATGATTTCAATCGTTTTTATTTGGTAGAACACTTTTTGGGAATGCTATTAGCCATCACATTCATTACCATTGGTTACTCTCGTGGTAAACGTCAAACTGAAAAATGGGCCCGCCACCGCATGGTATTCAACTACTATTTGATTGGCTTCATCTTAATGATGGTGTCTATTCCGTGGCCATTCCGCATGATAGGAGAAGCAAGAGGATGGTTTTAAGGAACACTTTTATCATCAGTTGTTGTGCTGTCCTATGGGTGGCATGCGGCTCAAGCAGTGGCGATAAGGCCAGCGCTACCGACCCTATTACCCCTGAACAGGCCAAAACGCTTTTCGTTCGAAAATGCGCTACCTGCCATGGCACAGAGGGAAACATGGAGATTGGCGGGGCCAAAAATTTGACCCTAAGTAGTCTTTCCAAAGAAGAAGTGCTGGATCAAATCAGAAATGGGAAGGGCAATATGCCCCCCTTTGGCGAGGTGCTGACCACCAAAGAAATAGAAGCTATAACGCAGCACACGCTTTCAATTAGAACGAAGTAAACTGCTTCGAGGGACACGCATTTCATGGGAAAATTAATTTCGACTACCAAAAAACAGGAAACCTGTGTTCTTGTAGGATTGGTAACGCGTAAACAAAGCCGCGAACAATTAGAGGAATATTTTGACGAGCTTGCCTTTCTTGCAGAAACGGCAGAGGCTCACTGTTTGCGAAGATTTTGGCAATCGCTCGATCACCCTGATACCCGATCTTTCGTTGGTGCAGGCAAAATACAAGAGATCAAAGAATTTGTATACGAGCACGAAGTGGACATGGTCATATTCGATGACGAACTTTCCCCGTCTCAATTGCGCAACCTCGAGAACATTTTTAATACCGAGGATAAAAAAATCAAGATCCTCGATCGCAACAACCTCATACTCGACATCTTCGCTAGCCGAGCTCGCACGGCGAATGCTAAAACGCAGGTTGAGCTAGCTCAATATGAATATCTACTCCCACGCCTTACGCGCATGTGGTCTCACTTGGAGCGTCAAAAAGGGGGTATCGGTATGCGCGGTCCGGGTGAACAAGAAATTGAAACGGACCGACGTATTGTACGCGACCGCATCAATCGATTGAAGAAGGAACTGGAAGTGATCGACCGCCAAAAGTCCACCCAGCGCAGCAATCGAGGAGCAATGGTTCGGGTTTCGCTGGTAGGTTATACCAATGTGGGAAAAAGTACTCTGATGAATTTGCTGAGTAAAAGTGAGGTTTTTGCCGAAAATAAACTCTTCGCTACGCTGGATACCACGGTAAGAAAAGTGGTTTTGCAAAACCTTCCTTTTTTGCTGAGCGATACCGTTGGATTTATTCGCAAACTTCCACACCAACTCATCGAATCATTTAAAAGTACGCTCGATGAAGTGCGCGAATCGGACCTTTTGGTTCATGTGGTGGACATTTCACACCCTCACTTTGAGGATCATTTCAACGTGGTGAATGAAACCTTGCGCGAAATTGGAGGCGGCGACAAGCCTACGATTTTGCTTTTTAATAAAATCGATGCTTTCCGTCACGTGCCCAAAGCTGAAGACGATTTGACCCCCTCTACCAAGGAGAACATTACCCTCGAAGAGTTGCAACAAACCTGGATGGCCCGCATGGGAGAGCAGGATGTTCTTTTTATTTCGGCCGCCGAGCGCAAGAATATCGATCAGCTGAGAGAGACATTGTACGAGCGCATCCGACAGATTCACATCACCCGTTACCCGAACAACGATTTTCTTTACGACCTTTAAAAGCAGGGCTTTCCGTTAAAAAAAGATGATTTTTCCCAAAACACTGATAAAGTGAAAATTGGGTGCGGGAAAATCGTATTTTTGCATGCCTTTCGTACAGGCACTAATCAACTTCTATGAGCAATGCAACCACGTCACCCGCTGAATTGCGAGTGAGCACAATGGCCGAAAATCTCATCGGCTCTGAAATCATCAAATTAGGTGGTGAAATTCGCGACCGAGTAGCTCGCGGAGAACATATCTACAATTTTACCATAGGCGATTTTAACCCAGCTATTTTTCCAATTCCCGTGGAATTGAAAAAGGAGATTATTCGCGCTTATGAAGAAGGGCTAACCAACTACCCTGTGGCCAATGGTAATCCGGAGTTGCGTGCTAATGTGGCTAAACTGATTAAGAACTACCAAAACCTCGATTATAGTGCGGAAGAAGTATTGATTGCTGGCGGTGCTCGCCCTATCATCTACGCGATCTATCAAACGATTGTTGACCCGCACGATAAAGTTTTGTTCCCTGTTCCATCTTGGAATAACAACCACTACGTTCACCTTTCGCACGGGGAGCAAGTGTTTGTGGAAACTAGACCAGAAAATAACTTCATGCCTACAGCCGACGAGCTGCGTCCACATATCAAAGGTGCTAGCCTTTTGGCTTTGTGTTCGCCTCTAAACCCAACGGGTACCGTTTTCCAAAAAGAACAGTTGATGGAAATCTGCCAAATGGTATGGGAAGAAAATCAAAGCCGTGGCGAACATGAGAAGCCGCTGTATTTGATGTATGATCAAATTTATAGCCTGCTCACTTTCGGAGACACCCAGCATTTTGATCCGGTAAGTTTGATGCCCGAACTGCGTCCTTACACCATTTTTGTAGATGGTATTTCAAAATGTCTCGCTGCAACTGGTGTTCGTGTAGGGTGGGCATTTGGTCCAGATAAAATTATCGATAAGATGAAATCGATACTGGGTCACGTTGGAGCCTGGGCTCCTCGTCCAGAACAAGTAGCTACAGGACGCTACTTGGCCATTCCAGGCGCACTAGAAACTTACATGAAGTGGATCCGCACGGAAGTGGACGCCCGCTTAACAGGATTCTATCAAGGTATTTCACAACTAAAATCAGAAGGATTTCCAGTGAATGTTATTCCGCCACAAGCGGCGATTTACCTCACTGTGCAAATTGATCTTCAAGGATACAAACGCCCCGACGGCAGTGTTATTCAAAGCACGGAAGAAACAACGGCTTACGTATTGGGTGAAGCTAAATTAGCCCTTGTGCCCTTTTATGCCTTCGGTTCAGAACGCACTAGCACGTGGTACCGACTTTCCGTAGGTACAGCCACTATGAACGACGTAACGGAGTCCGTAGCGAGCCTAAAGACGGCCTTGCAAAAGCTCAGTAAATAGGCTGTAACACACTATATTCGCGCCCTCACAACAGACAACGACTAACATGATTAATAAGAATTATTGTGTCATCATGGCCGGAGGAATCGGTTCACGATTTTGGCCTATGAGTAGAACTGCTTTTCCAAAGCAATTCCACGATATCTTGGGTGTAGGCCGTACGCTGATTCAGATGACTTACGATCGGTTTTTGCCGATTGTTCCGAAGGAGAATATTCTCGTTGTTACCAACGAACGATACAGAGAACTTGTATTAGAACAATTGCCAGACCTCAAGCCTGAGCAAGTGTTGTGCGAGCCATTTATGCGCAATACAGCGCCTTGCGTAGCTTATGCAGCATACTGGATAGCCGACCGCGAACCAGATGCAAATATCATGGTAGCGCCTAGCGATCATTTGATCTTAAACAATGCTGAGTTTTTAAAGATCATGCAGATCAGCATCGATCAAGCAAAAGACAGTGGCAATTTGGTAACACTAGGCATTAAACCCACACGCCCTGACACTGGCTACGGCTACATTCAATGGGCGGATGTGAAAGACGCCTCTAGTGAAAAAATCAAGAAGGTGAAAACCTTTACCGAAAAGCCCGATATTGAGTTAGCCAAAGACTTCATCGCCAGCGGCGACTTTTCTTGGAATTCGGGAATTTTTATTTGGACACTTCCCAGCATACTCCATTCTTTTCAAAAGCACCTACCGGAAATGTTCAAAGCCTTCGGCGAAGGGGCAGGCATCTACGGTACTTCGGATGAAAAAGCTTTCATCGAAAAAACATACAGCACCTGTGAAAACATCTCCATCGACTACGGAATAATGGAGAAGGCGAAGAATGTGAATGTGGTGCTCAGCGACTTTGGATGGAGCGACCTCGGCACCTGGGGATCTTTACACTCCCACCTTGCGCACGACGAACACCGAAATGGTGTAGTGGGCAAAAATGTGATGCTCTATAACTGTTCGAACAATGTTGTGCACATCGCAGACGACAAGCTCGTTGTGCTCCACGGACTCACCGGTTACATAGTAGTGGACACCGGAAGCTCGCTTCTTGTATGCAAAAAAGACGACGAGCAGAAGATCAAGAATTTTGTGAATGATATCAAGATGCAAAAGGGCGAGAGTTATGTTTAGGAATACACTTCGTGTATAACCAAACAAAATATTTTTTTCTAGCTCTGAGTCTAGCTCTTCAATCTATGTGCATATAAGTATACCTCCTGCACAAAACGACTTCTTTTATTGTATTTAATACTTACGCGAGTGGCGCCAAGTATTGTTCTAAATATTGCAGAAGGAAGCGGTAAAAAACCAAAGCGGACCGAACTAGTTTTTTTGTTATTTCAAGAGGTTTGAGAGCTCAGAGCTAATTCTAGAGATAGAGATAGAGCTAATTCTAGAGATAGAGATAGAGATAGAAATAATAATAATTTTACATCACCCCTACTAAAATCATCAAATCCTCAACCCCCACCTGTCCATTCCCATCCAAATCGAACTCACAATCCACTCCAACGCAGCCGAAATTTTCTAACAACGCAATAAGGTCGTTGATGTCCATTACTTGGTCGCCGTTGAGATCGTAGGGGAGAATTTGCCAGTTGATACACGCCGTTTCACCTTGACACGTGCCCTGAACTATTTGTACGCGGTAATCGCCTGCCACTTCGGGAGTGAAGGTGTTGTCATTTCCTTGCTGAACTACTTCGCTTGTATCACAATTGCGCCAAGTGTAAACTGTGTTTTCATTTCCAGCACTTGCTACTAGTTGTCCATTTTCTACTGAAACATCAGCCGTGAAACCAGCGCAAGAGAGGCTTTGGATCAAATTCATCGATCTCTCTCGGCCTCCTCCGGTGTAATAAAAAATCACCGCCTCACCACTGGGCATTTCTACTACATCCAAAAAATAATTGTAATTAATCGCTTCGCTTGAGGTGAATGTCCCATTGTTGTTGGTAAGCAATAAACGACCTGATAAAATATCGTTATCACCATCGTTATCGACATCATAAACAAAGTGGTCCATATAGCCATCTACATAAAACGTCTGTGATGTGAATGTCCAATCACCGTTATTCATGTAGATGTAAGTAGTTCCGTAATTATTCTGATTCGTGCAGAGGTAGTCCCAGTCACCGTCTTGATCAATGTCCGAAACAGTAGCCTTGATGGCCGCATTTGAAATGGTGTGTGCAACAGTGAAAGTGGCATTACCGTTATTTCGTAGCCACTTCCCTCCAACCACTACATCCTGCCATCCGTCACTATCAAAATCTACGACCTCTATGGGAAGCCAATTATCAGTAATGGTTAATCCTGTTGCGGCTGTAATCGTAGCATTGAGCGAGTAATCGCCATTACCTAGTTTCACAAAAAGATTCGCATTTACTCCGTTTGTTTTTGTAATAAATACAATATCCTGATTGCCGTCGTTATTCACATCCATGACCTCGAGAGCGCGCAAGCGGTTGGAGCTTGCTCCCGCATTATCATATACCAGCGTAGTAGTGCCGTTTAAATATCCACTCACATTGCGACGCAAATAAATATCCCGATTACCCAGATTATAAGTAGCATCCCCCGTAGTGAATAGCAAATCATCTAGGCCATCGTTATTCAAATCACCCGCGGCATATTCAAACTGCAAATTCGTTTGCGGAATATTCCATGAGCGATCATCGTACATAAAGCCATCGTCCGAAGTGAAGCACTGTGTGAAGGTGTTATTGTACTTGATCAAAGCGTCTTTGATGTTATCTCCGTTCCAATCTGCCTTCATCGTGTATGCTGCAAATGAGTTACCCACAGCAGCATAATTCAAATAAATGGTATCGGAAGAGGCTTCAAAATTCCCAAAGGCATCTCCAAAATGAGGAACTAATTTTTTGGTATGCGTCCCCATTGCGTTGGTCACTTCAATTTTTTGAAATAGATCTAAAAATCCATCGCCATTCCAGTCTCCTGCATTAGAAGCCCAAGTGGTTTCTGCTGCACCTGGAAAGCCACATCCTGCATTTCTATTCAATCTATTTTCTTGAGAAATGCCAAAGTGATATCTGGTGAAAAAATCGGGGGTGCCGTCGTTACCAAGATAAACAGGTTGAGAATACGGTCCTCCTAGTGTAAAGGTACCACCACCGCAAAAGGTATTAAACACACCACTGCCATTGTTTAGCTTGCAATAAATTGGTCCGGTTGAAATAACACCGTTATTATCAAGCGCATTAAAATACAAATCCAAATCGCCATCCCCTTCGGCATCTGCGAGTTCCAAATACTTCAATAATTCCCAATGCGACAGCGCACCACCTAGAGGATTGCTTCCCGTAAAACTGGTGGTAAGTGTAGTTGGTGACCAACTATTATTGTGCGCATCAAAAAATGCGATGATATACCCGTAGTGGTAAGTTGCTTCATAACCTGTTGCTTGAATGCAAACAGGATCATTAAATCCATCACCGTTGATATCACCGATTTCTATTTCCATTAAACCTGGGGCATTCGACCCCGTTGGAACTGTCCACACCACCGATGAAGTAAAACTACCTTCATTCCAATCGAAGCGTTGAAGAGTATTCGTGTAAGTGGCCAGCACTTCTACCCATCCATCACCGTTCAAATCAATAAGGCCTATTTCGCCTATTTGCGTCTCTGTTAAAATAATTTCGAAATCTCCCACACCATTGTTTAAGGCTAGAACCAAATCTCCCGAACCTATCGGGTAGCCTCCTGTATCATAGTAACCCGCAATGGCTATGATATCCAAATCTCCGTCTTGATCGAAGTCGATTACATTTATTTGATCATACACATACACCCTGGCTGAGTTGCTCCAACCCGGAAGCGTATGCGCCACTGTCATGACGTTGTTTCCTGAATTTTCCAACCAACCTATATTGCCCTGTCCACCATCACCAAAATTGCTGAATAGCATATCCAGTTGATCATCGCCATTGAAGTCATAAAAACCCATAACCTCAATACCACCCACATCCACGTTCGTTAGCAACTCCTGACTAAACAAAGAGGAATTGGCCAACAAAATCATCAGTACTACAGTGATCCTTTTCATAAACTATGGATTGTAAAAGGTAAATAAGATCATAAGATCAGCAACAGTAATAAGACCATTACCATCGAAGTCAAACTCGGTGCAAGTATTCACACAACCTATGCTAGCAATAAGCGCTTGAACGTCGATGATATTCACTACACCGTCACAATTGAAATCTCCCTCTTGGCAATTTAAAATAGCTGTTATCGCATTCGACTGACTTGTACATCCGTTGGTGTCTGTGACCACTACGGAATAGTTGCCTTCTGTATCAATCAAGAGTTGATTTTCTGACGTGAGGGTTAAGTCATTATTTTCCAATTGCCAATTGTAAACACTAAATCCAGCAGTCGCTGTCAACAGACTGTCTTCCTGCAGGAAGATTAACTCTACTTGATTTATAGGAAAATACTCCCAAGTCAGTGTATCCGAAGCCTGACAAAAGGCATTCGATGTGGTGACTATTAAAAAAGTAGTTTCGTTGTCGGGATAGAGGTAACCCTCTTCAGCACCTGCGTAAATTACATCTCCCAATTGCCAGGTGTACGTTTCATTGTCATTGGCTGCGTCGAAAATTTCGATTGCTTCACCACTGCAAATAACCGTTGCATTGAGAAATACGTCAAGTATTTCGGAACAATTATACAGGGTGTGAAATGTACTGTCCATTATCGGCGCATTATTATCCAAATAGACCTGCGCTTCGTGATAGATCACTCCGCCTGTAATAACTGTGGTATCTATAGGAAAGTGTAAAGTCAATACCCAGGCGCTATCTAGACTAGCCGTTTCATTGAGGTAATTGTTAATGCTAACCAACCATCCCTGTGAGGCGTTGTTCGTTAAGGTAATTGGATAGTTACTCGATACCACCTGCATTTGATCGGTGATCACACCGTTAGCTAAATCAAGCTGAATTACCACATCAGTAGGCACGCCAGATATGGCATTGAAGGTGTACTGATAAGTGACCCCACTTTCCGGACCAATGAAAAACTCGCTACCTTGTCCGTTGAGGGAATGCACTTCAAAAGTAGCTTGCGGATCGCAAGCCACTCCTAGGTTGATGAATGTTTCAGACAGCACATTACCGGCTTGGTCTCTCAACGTCCAGCGAGCATAAAGACTATCCATCACAGCGTCTGACGCCCATGTAAAGTTGATGGTTTGAAGTGAATCTTGGTAAGCAGCAACACTACCGAACGACCATTCGGCATTGTTACCGTTTGTTATAAAAGGAGAAGCTGACCAATCGCCTGGAACAACACTCGATGACCAAGAGAGTACACCCGTTGAGCCGCTGACCGCTGTATTTCCGTTAGAAAACCCAAGGTGCAGGTCTGCACTGAATGAACAGGGTTGAATGCTAGCATTGGCCACTGCTTCCATTTCTGCGCCCAACATTCTTACGGGAAAGAACAAAGTATCCTCCAGATTAGAGGATGACAGCACGCCAGCAATTTCTTCTATTCCTAATGATTCATAAGGCGAGTTAGCAAGGCTTGTCATATGGGTTTGGTAGGCACCGACAGCGCGAGGCACGTGCAGGTAGTCGCCCGTCATTACATATACATCATTACCGGCGCTGCCCACTTGAATAGGCACACCCTCCGCAGTGGATTCATTATTATCCCAAACGCCATTTTCATTGGCATCTACAAAAGCTTTGATGAAAAGTGAGTGAGTAAAATTGTTGTTGTATAAATTCTCTCGAATTCCCACTGAGCCATTTTTACACGTAAAAATCATCTCTTCGTCACCATCTTGGTCGAGGTCGTGAAACGCATACACTTGGGCCAACTCTTCACTTTCATTATAAACGGCGTGAGTTTGATCCATATTATTCAGATTCAATTCGATCCAAACAATCGAACTCGAAGTTACTTGCGCCCCCATTTTACAGAAGTAGTCGAAGTTTCCGTCATGATCAACATCAAGGTAGTAAGACCTTTCACCCGGATAGTCAAATAAGAAGTTGTACTCCTCGGTATCCACATCAAAAGGAGGAGGATTGCTCAACCCTGTGCGCGTCCAGTTGGGGAAATAAATGCACTTAAAATCATGATCATCATCGCCATCAAAATCGCCGACAATAAATGCACGAGCGGCAAAACAGCTCGACATTGTATTGGCATAAAAAGAATTCGGATAACCGTTCATACGAAGCCTTATTCCTAACTCATTGCCTGCGCTTTGGGCGTTAAAGAACACTTCGTTCTTGGTGCCATTACCATCAAAATCGCCCCAAATAGCACTGTGAATAATGAGCGTTCCGTAGTTGTGGTTATAACTATACGGACCTAAAAATGTACCGCCCGCTGTTCCGTAGTATGTTCTAAACTGCGTGTTGGTTACTGAAATATAATCTGTAAAACCGTCGTTATTTATATCGCAAGGCCAAGGAGCGGGCGGCAGTGTAAAGGTCGCAGTGGTAAAATTTCCAATCCCATCATTGGCCATGGATATCGACGAGTAAGTGATATCCAAATCCCCATCGTTATCAAAGTCTTTAAGGTTAATGATTGTTCCAGAGTTGATAGGACCGATTTGTTGGATTAATAATGGAGCGTCTACAAAATGTCCACTACCATCGTTAGGATACCACACTATTTTGTAGCGTGACGCCATCACCATATCCTCATCCCCATCATTATCGACATCCCCAAAGGCGAGACTTGACGAAGTAATTGCAGCGGCTTCGGATACAATGTGGTTGGGGTAAATAGGGTTTCGTGCGATGCCTTCTGAAATAACAAAAGGCACACTGCCTCTTAAGTAATAGAAGTAATTAGAATATGCCCCGGGATATGGATTCTGATTGAAAAAATCCATTCGCCCGTCATTATTCATATCCAAACCCTGCATTCTTCCACCGTAGGTTTGGGCAAAATCATAGGTTCCAGAAGTAAAACCAGAGTTAATGTTTTCATAGTACTTCACCAAACCAGCGTAGCTCGATGTACGCATACTGAGCATCAAATCTTGGTCGCCATCGTCATCCATATCTGTGGACATGAAAGAGCACTCCCCATTCAACACAGAGCCTCCGATGAGGTTGTTCCCCTGAAATGTATTACTGGTATTATTGAGAGACCAAAAGAAACCCGTGGTCACATAAAACACTTCTGGATGATTGGTTGCAAAAACATTTTTCAAAAACAATCGCACAGGATTACCCGCAGTAACAAGCGGTGTTCCTGGATTGTAAACCCCTTGACTATTTCTTACATACACGCGAAATTGGTTTGTTTCACCAACGGTGATATCATAGTCGGTATCCGTGTCCGTATCGCCCACTATAAAAGAGAAAAATTCATTAGGCGGGTCAAGAAGAACAACTGGCGCTGCGAACTGCCAATCGGCTTGAGCGTAAGAAATGAAAATAGACTCGGTTGTTGAATAAATAAAGTCTGTCTTTCCGTCGTTGTTGTAGTCAAAAAACTGCCAATGAATCATGGCCTCTAAACTGTCAGCAATCACATACTCCTGATACTGTCCGAGAGGGTTGGCCAAGCACGTCAGTTGTTTTAAGGTGTCGCTATATAAAACTACTTCCTTTAAGCCGTCGCCATTAAAATCACCCTCACCAAAATCGGTAACAGGGAAATTCATCACAGGAACTCTTACCAATCCGTGATGCACGCCGGGCGTCGTTTGTGAAACCACCCCCAATTCGTGAACGGATGAAGAAGCCATGAGGACATCCGCGTCGCCGTCGCCCTCCGCATCAATGGCGTAGCTAATGGTAATATCTGGGAACAAAGGAGTCAGGTACTCCGTTTCTGCGAATTGGGCTAAGCTTGACAGCTGGACAGCCAAAAGCAGCCCAAGAGTCGATAAGAATTTAGTAGTCATCCGATTTAAGGTCAGAAGGTAAAGGTAAGACTAAATTTCGGCATAACGCGATCTATCGCGGAGCTACGGATTATTATTTTCTATTTCTATTTCTAGCTCTAGCTCTAGAATTAGCTCTAGAATTAGCTCTAGCTCTAAGACTAGCTCTTACTCTTCAACCTATCAGCATATAAGTATTCCTCCCGGATATAACAACTTCCCTTATTGTATTTAATACTTACACGAGCGGCGCTAAGTATTGTTCTCAATATTGCAGAAGGAAGCGGTAAAAAAACCAAAGCGGACCGAAATAGTTTCTTTGTTATTTCAAGAGGTTCGCTTTATGAATGTGTGTCA
>JBDKGH010000055.1:0-28389 GCA_039798265.1 Bacteroidota bacterium
CGACCTTTCTCAGCAGACATATCTGCGTTAGTAGCTAAACCAGCAGCGTTGTTTGGGTTAGTAGAAGCCCACCATTCCCATGGAGCTGAGTCAGCTTCAGAACCTGCAGGGCGAACCAATGGGAACAAACCATGGTAACTGTTGTTGTTTAAGTTAGCAGCTGCAGTGTAAGCCGCAGTTGGAGCCCAGTCTTCAGCCAATTGGAATACGTCGTTGTTAGCGAATAAGTTCAATTGAGCTTGAACATCATAAGAACCACTTACTTCAACAACTGGCAAATTCAATACAGGAACAATTACGGTTCCGGTGGTGTACGGTGCAAAAGGGTCAGAAGGAACTTGGAAAGAAATCATTGGATTGTCGGTTTCGTCAACCCAAGAAATATCACCACAAGCACCGCCCATATTGATAGCGATGTTGAAGTCTGATGAGTAACCAACGTGGTTTGGATAGCACAAAGTGTCGTTATCCAAAGGGTTGATACCATAGGTAGTTGCATCTGGATCACCGTTTACGAAATCCAATACCATAGGAGTTGGAACACCGTTCACGTCGCGGATAAATTTCGCGATAACGATATCAGAATACACATCGATGGTTGAAGAAGCAAAGGTGATATAACCACCAGTACCTTGACCCCAAAGAGCGATTTTGTCGCCATCAACACCGTAAGGGTTGTTGTTTTCCGCAATTGAACGACGGAAGAAACGAACAGCAGTGCGACTATCTTGAACACCACGGTAAGCCGCGTTGATCAAAGTGTAAACACGCTCATCTTGAGTAGAAGCGATTGGGTTCCATCCGAGACGGTAATCGCAAGAAGCTACCACATAACCCATTTTAGCGAAACGAGTGCAGATTTCTACAGCAGCAGAGTCTGTGCGAAGACCTGTTGGAGAACCGTTTTGTGGGTGAGGTAAAAAGTTACCTGTGTGGAAATAAAGAATCAACGGACGCTCTGTTTCAGTGTCACCCGCTGGTTCGTAGATGTCGCACAACAAGCTTTGAGGGATCGCCTGACCAACTTGTGAGTATGCGATTACGGTTGCGTTCATTCCATAACTTACATCAGTTGTAACAGTTACTTCATCGAACACTTCGGAAAGATAACGTTGGGCATAGGAAACATTCCAGCTCAACGCCAATAGAGTAAATAGTGTAAAGACTCTTTTCATAGTTGTTGTGTTATTCGTGGTTATTAAGGTACTTAGTTAGCAAGATCATACAGGATACTAATGTAGGCTAATCTTCCGATTCTCGGCCCACCATAGGTCTGAATTTGTTTATTATTTAATGCGTTAGAGGCTCCCAACTTGAATGTGGTATGCTCTTTCTTTAAGTTATAGCTAATCATGGCATCCAACAAATCATAGGTGGGCACCATTCCTGTGAATTGAGGACTTCCTTCGAACAAGAAGCCTTCTACCCACTTGTAATTTACGCTATAGCCCCATGAATTGCCTGTAGCCTCGCTCTTCATCCAGTCGCGGGCACTTATGCCGATGTTGAACTTATTCTTCGGCGTATTGAAGGCCGGAATAATCGGATCATCTTCTACCGTTTTCACAATCTTGTTAAACGAGTAATTGGCATTCAGGGTATGTTCTTTATAGAAGTAATAGTTTACACCAATGTTCAAGCCTTGCGTGCGCACTTTATTTTTTGAGTTGGCCGCGTAGCGATACACTTGGAAGGGTTGAGAAAAATCGAGGGTGGAACCAAACTCTCCATCGATTCCGATGTTGAAACCAATAAAGTTCGTATACTCACTATAATAAGCACCCGCATCTACATATACTTTTTCATGCAATGTACCGCGGTAACCAAATTCTAGTGTTCGCACACGCTCGGGTTTAATGGGATCAATATTGAAGTAAACGATGGTGTCCGGGTTGGTGGTGTTTCTCCAATTGCCAAAGCTTTCAATCGTTACCAATGAATCTACCCCGTTGAGGTTTCCGCTCAAAATGGCGGGACCCACATTTAAGTACAAGTATTGATCACTCAATGTTGGGTTACGCAAAGCGGAAGAGAACGAAGCGCGCAAATAATGCTTTGGTTTCGGCTGGTACACAAGCGATAATGCGGGAGAAAAAACAGCATCAAAATTTTGATTTTTATCCATTCGGATGGTACCGTTGGCAATCAATTTATCCTCTGCAAATTTCCTTGAAGCACCATAATAGACACCAAATTCATTATTGGTGATACGTGCCGTAGTATCGGAAAAAATAGTACCATCAGTCATTGGGCGATAGTAGCGAACATTACCACCAAAGCGATGAGTAATGAAAAACTTATCTTCTAACTGATACTCTCCTTGCGAATGAAACAGAGCAGATCGATCATAGAATTTTGTTCCGCCCTCACCTTCATTATTTTTCTTAGAAGTAATGCGGTTGAAAGCCTCATTAAACGCATCGGAACCCGGCTCATAAAAACCGGTTTCAGAAATAGAAGGTATGCCTGCATTTCCGTTGTTGGTCCAATACTGAACCAGTTGATGCCAATACACCAATGAATCATAATACTGCTGATTCCATTGGTTCAGCGCATCATAATCGAATGTTATTCCGTTAGGCCCAAACACCAATTCAGGATAGCCTGTTCCATCAATGCGTGGATTGATGCGTTGATCCCAATATTTTTTATACACCTTCGCCCAGTCTTCATCGCTTCTTGCTTCCTCTTGCATTCTTAAAGCTGTGAAATAGGGATCGTAACTATTACCGGAATCTTCGGCAGTACCATACATGCGTATGAAGTACTTGTCCTTTTTGCGAAGCTCTACTTTTCCTTGGTAAAAAATAATATCTCTAAGGCTGAAACGATTATCGCCTTGATAAACGGTAGTTCCTGTTCCCACATTACCACCTACGATGAGCTCTGGCGAAGCACCTTCTAACTCTGGTTTCAAGCGCAAGTGCATCGCGGCGTTGGCCTTCAGGTTTTTGGTATCGTAATCAACAATATCTGTCTCGCGATAGCCATTTCTGAAAAAATTACCTAAGCCTCGTGTTGTCCACGGCGGCGAACCAGAAAAGTCATTAGCAGGAAAATATTCATCACCGTAAATATTAACGGCATCAAATCCTCCCGGATTATCGGTACCGTAATCGGTGTTATAGACGGGAGAATAATTCGTCGCTTCCCAATCGTTGGCGCGCATGTAATACACGTTCAGTTTATAAGCGATAAACTCTTGCTCCTTTTTGTTTTTAAATTTTTGCGCCCAACGAATGCTAGGCTCTACCAATCCTCTCTCACCTACTCTCAATTGAGCACTCAATCCATCAAACACAAATGGATTTTTTGTTTCCATGCTCACCACTCCGTTAAACGCCCCAGGCCCAAAAAAGGCACTTGACGCTCCTTGCACTATTTCAACAGCCTTTACATCCAGATCGGGTGCACCGAGAAAATTCCCCAAAGAGAAGTTTAAACCCGGCGATTGATTATCTACACCATCTATGACTTGCAAGGTGCGAACAGGTGACGTAGAATTAAATCCTCGTGTATTGATAATTCGGAATCCCAGCGAAGCCGTGGTGAGGTCCACTCCTTTCAACGCTCCGAGGCCTTCATAAAAATTACCCGAAGGTGTCTGTTTGATGGCGATCAGATCCATGCTCTCCACCGTAAGTGGGGCTTGCTTTTGTTTGTTGGTGATACGATCGGTAACAATTTCCACCATACCAATCTCGCCCGAAGCCTCAGCTAATTCAATTACAATGCGAGAAGCGGCAGAGGTTACTTGCACCTTTTGGTCAGCGTAACCAATGTACTTCACCACTAGGGTAACAGGTAATTTAGAAACGGTTAAAGAAAATTCGCCAGCAAAATCGGTGATCATACCATTAGCTGTGCCCTCTTCACTTACTGAAGCAGAGAACAAAGGCTCTTTGGTTGATTTGTCCACCACCTTTCCCCGAATAGTTTGTGCATACAAATGCGATGTGCACAATAAGCCACAAAATGCGAGTACTAACGAGCGGAAAAAATGCATAGTTCGGGTCTCGGTTAAAAAAAGGTTGGTAAGCGAAGATAAAAAATTATGCTTACATAACTAATCACCTTCGATCAGCCGAAAATACAGGATTCTCCTTCACCGAAAAAACAAACTTATCAATAACCTAATGCGGGAAATTTGCTCGGATTGGTCTCGTGCATGATTTCATAAACGGTGTCGAAAATATCTTCAACACTGGGTTTGCTGAAATAGTCGCCATCGGTGCCATACGCTGGCAAATGTGCCTTCGCGCTCAGCGTTTTAGGATCGCTATCCAAATAACGGAAGGCACCTTGTCGATTCACGATCTCATCGAGGAGATAAGCCGAAGCGCCACCGGGCACATCTTCATCGACAATCAAAAGTCGGTTTGTTTTTTTCACTGAAGAAGCACAAATACCCTGATGATCGAATGGCAATAAGGTGCGCGCATCGACTAATTCAACAGAAATTCCGACTTCGCGCAATTGTGCCGCCGCTTGTGTGCAGATATTGAAAGTAGATCCGTATGATACGAGTGTAATATCTTCTCCTTGCTCCACCACTTCTGGAACACCGAGAGGAACAGTGTATTGACCAAGGTTCGTTGGCTTTTGCTCTTTAGAGCGATAACCATTTAAGCACTCCACCACAATGGCTGGCTCATCGCTTTGCAACAAGGTGTTATACATACCGGCCGCTTGAGCCATGTTGCGAGGCACGCATACGCGCATACCACGCACACTATTGATGATGGCACCCATTGGACTTCCGCTATGCCAAATACCTTCCAAGCGGTGACCGCGGGTAGATATAATCGCCGGAGCTTTTTGACCACCGGCAGTTCGGTATTGAACGGTTGCCAAATCGTCGCGCATAATTTGAAGCGCGTAGAAAATATAATCGAGGTATTGGATTTCGGCTACAGGTCGCAAGCCGCGCATGGACATACCGATTGCTTGACCTAAAATGGTCGCTTCACGAATGCCGCTATCGCTTACACGAAGTTCACCGTATTTTTCTTGAAGTCCTTCACATGTTTGATTGACACCACCAATTTTCCCTACATCTTCTCCGAAGATTAATATTTCTGGGTGTTCCGCTAACTTCATGTCCCAAAAGTCACGAAGAATAATGCGTCCGTCAATCATTTCAGCATTGGCATCGTAAGTAGCAGGCACCTCATTAATTTGCAAAGCATTTTGAGTTGACTGACTATACAAATGTGAGCTGTACCTTTTTTCACAACGAATTTGCAGGACTTTTAACCATCCGGCTAATGCCAACGCTTCCGAGTTATTTTTCCCTCTTACCAAACGCAATGAACGCTTACAAGCAGAGATGATATCTTTTCGAATAGCGTCTTTTGTTTTTGCCAATTCGTTTGCCCAATCAGCAATTTGACTTTCGCCGGAGCTAGCAGCCAATGTTTGCAGCATTTCTACAGCATCTTTCACATCAGTGTCAATATCGCTGCGGAAGGCTGACCACGCTTCTTTTTGTTCTTGACGTACAAAATTGCGCGCGTCTTCTTGAATTTGATCTAACTCCTTTTCACTTGCCGCACCATCCATTACGATGAGCTTTCGGAACTGAACAAGGCAATCAAACTCCTTGTACCACTCGAGAAGTTCTTTGGTTTTATAACGCTCGTGTGATCCGCTGGTGCTGTGGCCTTGTGGTTGAGAAAGTTCTTCCACGTGCACGAGCACTGGAATATGATGTTCGCGTGAGTAACTCACGGCTTTCTCATAGGTCATCATGAGCTCAGGATAATTCCAACCCTTTGCTTTGAATATTTTGATACCGTTTGTAGTGGTGGTTTTTTCGAAACCTTTTAATGCTTCAGAAATACTTTCTTTTACTGTTTGAAGACGCTTTGGCACAGAGATGCCCCAACCGTTGTCCCAAACGGACATGCACATGGGCACTCCTAGCACAGCAGCGGCATTCATCGTTTCCCAGAACAAACCTTCAGAAGTACTGGAGTCGCCAATGGTTCCAAAAGCCACTTCATTTCCTCCGTTAGAAAAGCTTGTCCAATCTTTCAAACCGGGGTTTTCACGAAACACTTTTGACGCTTGAGCCAAACCTAACAAACGAGGCATTTGGCCTGCCGTAGGAGAAATATCGCTAGATGAGTTTTTTGATTCCATCACGTTTTTCCAAGAACCATCATCGTTCAAGGTACGTGTAGCATAGTGTCCCCCCATTTGACGGCCACCACTGGTAGGTTCTTGCTCTACATCTGTGTGCGCATAAAGAGCAGCGAAGTATTGACGCACGGTCAATTCTCCGATCGCCATCATAAACGTTTGATCGCGGTAGTAACCCGAACGCCAGTCGCCGTTTTTGAAGAAACGAGCCATGGCAATTTGAGCCAATTCTTTTCCGTCACCAAAGATTCCAAATTTTGCTTTGCCCGTAAGTACTTCCTTACGACCAAGCAACGAAGCTTCGCGGCTGATACAAGCCAATTTGAAATCGTCAATAAGACGCTGACGGATTTTTTCTTCCGTTAGGATATAATCGGGGGTTTTGGACATAGGTGCAAAGATAAGATTTTGGCCCTTTCAATGAACAGGATTAGATACGACTAAATGCTACTGCAATGGCGGAACCTATGCGCGCATTATTTAGCACTAGAGCAATATTAGAAGCCAAGCTTTTACCATCGGTAAGTTCCTTTACTCGGCCTAACAAAAATGGGGTAACATCCTTACCGGTTATTTTTTTCTCTAACGATTCAGCTATTGCCACTTGAATAATGGCCTCCATTTCGTGGGCAGGAAAATCATACTCCACCGGAAGAGGATTGGCGATTAATATCCCGCCTGCTAGTCCCAAATCCCATTTAACCTTCATCGCCTTCGCGACTACTTCTGCATTATCCGCTTTCATATCCACCCTCAATCCGCTAGTTCGCGAGTAAAAAGCGGGGAAATCATCTGTTTGATAACCGATCACTGGTACCCCTTGTGTTTCTAGGTATTCCAATGTTTTAGGCAAATCGAGAATGGCCTTTGCTCCGGCGCAAACCACAGCTACGGAGGTTTGTGCCAATTCCATGAGATCGGCAGAAACATCAAATGTCGTTTCAGCTCCGCGGTGCACACCGCCTATACCTCCAGTAACAAAAACACGAATGCCTGCCTGCTCGGCAATCCACATGGTAGAGGCCACGGTAGTGCCACCATTCTTTTGTTCAGCTATAAGCAAAGGAATATCTCTCCTACTCACTTTGGCCACGCCCTTTGCCTGAGCCAGCGCATCAAGTTCTGCTTCACCCAGACCAACTTTTATTCGTCCATCTACAATTGCAATGGTAGCAGGAATTGCTCCACTATTGCGCACTTCAGCTTCTACACTTTTAGCAGTGGCTAAGTTTTCGGGGTAAGGCATTCCGTGGGTAATGATGGTAGACTCGAGAGCAACCACCGGCATTCCCTTATCCAATGCAGCCTTCACCTCAGGCAGTATATCAAAATAGGTTAAAACCATTTTCTTCGTTTGTAAATATTGATCAGGCGCAAGTATAAAGAAATACTGTCGCCGTAAGTTTGTGGCGAAATGAAACTTTTACTGCATTATTTATCCCGTTCGCGCAAATTAGTTCTTTTAGCGCTTTTATTGGCTGCCGTCAACCAATGCTTTTCGCTGCTAGATCCTTTTATCAGCGGAAAATTGATTGATAAACTCGGCGTGCATCATGCCGATTATGCGGGCGATTTCAGCGCATTCTTCAAAGACTTGGTGGTCTTTTTAAGCCTGATGATCGGGGTGGCCATGGTTTCTCGCATTGCCAAGAATTTCCAAGATTATGTAACGAGTGTAATTACCCAGCGTACGGGAGCTATGATGTACACCGATGGAGTAAAACATTCATTGGAATTACCCTATGAAGTTTTCGAGGACCAACGCAGCGGAGAAACACTCAACAAACTTCAAAAAGTAAGAACCGACTCGGAGAAATTCATCACTTCCTTCATAGCGATTGTCTTTCAAAGTTTAATCGGAGTCATCTTCGTGATGATCTACGCCTTGTCTGTGCATTGGATCATCGGACCTGTTTTTCTGATTACCGTTCCATTGCTCGCCTTGGTAAGCAATGCTTTGAGCAAACGCATCAAGTTCATTTCTAAACAAATTCTCACCGAAACTACCGGATTAAGCGGGAGCACCACCGAGTCTTTGCGCAATATTGAATTGGTAAAAAGTCTTGGACTGACCGATCAAGAGGTCAACCGATTGAATAATACTACCCGACGCATCCTAGGCTTAGAGCTACGCAAAGTGAAGTACATCCGTTCTTTGAGTTTTGTGCAAGGCACTACCGTGAATTTTCTTCGCACCTGTTTGGTGGGGTTCTTATACGGCTTGGTATTTCATGAAACCATATCCGTAGGGCAATTGATGACCCTCACCTTCTACTCCTTTTTCATCTTTGGGCCCCTGCAAGAATTGGGAAATGTGATTGCCACATATCGCGAAACGGAGGCATCGTTAAAAAACTTCGAGGATCTCTTGGCCCAGCCGAAAGAACGCACACCCGAGACACCGAAAAAACTCAATGGACTAAACACATTCGAATTCAGAGGTGTTTCGTTCAAACATCGATCTGCGGCATCACCGGCACTGAATAATATTCAGTTTAAAGTAAACAAAGGCGAAACCATTGCTTTTGTAGGACCATCAGGATCGGGCAAAACAACGTTGGTCAAATTATTAGTGGGCCTTTATCAACCCACCGAAGGTCAGCTCCTATTTGATGATATCGATGGCACTGAAATCAACCTCAGAGAACTTCGAGAGCAAATAGGATTTGTAACACAAGACACTCAACTATTTGCAGGAACCATTAAAGAGAACTTGCTCTTTGTGCAACCCAATGCTAGTGATGAGCAAGTGTTAGAAGCGCTCAAGCGATCTAGTTGCGACCGACTTTTAGAGCGTGCAGAAAACGGAATCGACACACTCATTGGGGAAAATGGGATAAAGATATCGGGCGGAGAAAAACAACGTTTATCCATTGCTCGTGCACTTTTACGCAACCCCAAATTATTGGTGATGGACGAAGCCACCTCTGCTTTGGATAGCCTAACCGAAGAAGAAATCACAGAGACCATCAAGAAATTGGATGCCGGTGGAGATCACATCACGATCTTGATTGCCCATCGTTTAAGTACCATTATGCACGCCGACCGCATATTTGTATTGGAACATGGCAGTATTGCCGAAAACGGTACTCACGATCAGCTAGTTGCTGAAAAAGGTCTTTATTATGCCATGTGGAGGCAACAAATTGGTGAGCGTAAACGTACAACCGCGTCGAGCCGCTAAAGGCTTCGATTGTTATGCGTAAACTATTTCTTGGACTTATTTTATTTACATCTCTCTCTTCCTTTTTCAATGATGAACCCTCTCGCCCACTTTTCTGGACGGGCGAGCATTTAACCTGGGATCATTTCAACAATTCGGATGAAGCTTCGGGCAATCAAGAGGCCTTTTCTTATGTAGGTATCACCTATACATACGAGATCTCAAACGATCGACCCATCGTCTATTTCAATGCCTATTTCGACCTTGCCACCAGTTGGGCAATGAAAGATAAAGCCAACAATCAGCTGCTCGTGCATGAGCAAGGCTTATTTGATATCGCCGAATTGTATGCGCGAAAAATGCGAAAAAAGATGAACATGTATTTGCAAACTCAAGGGCAAAACGTGAAGTTGCAGCCCGTGTTGGATGAAACTCGAAAGCACTATCAAGAGCAGGTAAATGCCATGTTTGCTGCCATTCGCAAGTACAACGTAGAGACCAACAATGGTAAAAACAAAGTCGCACAAGATCGTTGGAACACCTACATCAAAGCAGAACTAAGCAAACTAGAAGTATTCCGATTGATTGCTAACGAGGAATAATTCTTCGAAAAGTTAAGTTGATTCGTGGTTCCGCTATTTTCTTCGATCGAGGAATAGCGTGCATCCAATTCGTTTGAAAATTCTCCATCACTAGTAGAGATCCTGACTCGAGTTTCACATCGAGCTTTTCGCTGGTAATCCGCGACTTTACTTTAAATATCCGCTCGGCACCAAGAGAAACGGAAGCAATGATTCGCTGGTCCATCTCTTTTTCATTATCGCGGTGCCACCCCATTGCATCAATTCCATCGCGATAAAAATTGGCCAAAACAGAATTGAAAGAAAAGCTCAACTCGGATTCTAGTCGCTTTTTTACCTCATCCAGAACGGGAACAAAATCCTGCTGTGGCCATTGGATGGATGAGTATTGATAGGGCAAACCATACCACGCCGTCAGTCGGGGTTCGAGGTATTTTTTTCCAAAAATGACTATTTCATTTTGTTGCCAATTCAATTGATCCTGAAGTGGCACGAACAAATCTTGGGAGAAAAAAGAAGGGTAATACACCAAACGTTCCGCTCCTTTTTGAAGCAAAACTACGCCACTCATTTATCAATCAATTCTTGAGCAGGCGGTGGTGGGGGCGGCGGCGTAGGAGGAGCCGCAGGTGTTTGAGGAACTGAATTGGTCTTTGGCTCATCAAGGTCGATGTCCATTTGATCGAGCTTCACATTGGCTTGTGCTTGCTTCTTTATTTCATTCGCTCCATCCATTATTTCTCGTTGAATGTCTTGCGTAGCGTTACGAAATTGATACACCGCTTTACCCAAGGTTTGCGCCAAGCTGGGTAGCCCTTTTGCCCCAAAGAACAAAAGGTAGACAAAGAGAATTATGATGATTTCACCTGCACTCATGCGGCTTCAAAAGTACGTTGAAGATGGTCTATGTTGTATGAAAAAGCGTTAAGTAACATCAAAAAAAAACCCCGACTTTGCAGTCAGGGCTTTTCTTACAACAGAGAATAATATTAGGCAGTCACTGAATCAGCGCCTGCTTTCTTGTCAGATTCGTTATTCTTCTTTCCGAATAAACCACCCATATCAATTACAATAGGAGTAGCGATGAACAGGGTAGAATATACCCCTGAAAGCACCCCGATGATCATGGCGAAAGTGAAACCTTTGATATCGTCACTTCCGAAGAAGAACATTACCAAAAGGGTCAACAATACAGTCATAGAGGTGTTGATCGAACGACCCATGGTGCTATTCAAAGCATCATTGATAGTCGTTTTCATATCGCCACCTTTGCGTACTTTCATGTATTCACGAATACGGTCGAAGATTACTACGGTGTCATTGATCGAGTAACCAATTACGGTCAAGATCGCACCGATGAAGTTTTGGTTCACTTCCAAAGAGAAAGGTACGATACCGTTCAATAGAGTGAATGCTGCCACTACCACAATCGCGTCGTGGAAGAGCGCTACGATAGCACCCACCGCGAAGTCGATCTTTTGGAATCGGATGAATACATAAACACCCACCAAAAGAAGACCAATGATCGCAGACCAGATAGCTTCTGTGCGGAAGTCGTCGCTCATGCTTGGAGCTACTTTATAGGTGCCATCTACTTTGTAGTCTTTACCTAAAGTATCTAGAGCATCCATCATCTTTTGATTCACCACTTCATCTACGTTTTGATCAGTGCTATTGATCATGTAGTTAGTAGTGATTTTGTAAGCCATATCTCCAGTACCTACACTTTGTACAAGTACAGAAGCAGCTTGACCATTCTCTTCAACCAAACCAGCGCCAACGGCGTTACGGATAGCATCAGCATCCATTTTCTCGTTGAACACAATTTTGAATGAAGTACCACCAGCAAAGTCAACACCCATGTTAAATCCACGAGTAAATACAGACACGAGACCAGCAATAACGATGACACTGGAAATCAAGTAGAACATTTTACGTTTTGAAACGAAGTCGTAGTTGATCTTAGTAAACCAGTTCTTAGTGATGTTGCTGTAGAAAGTAATCGGTTTTTTGTTCTCCAAACGGCGGTAAAGGATCAAACGAGAGATCAATAACGCTGTGAAAAGAGTAGTGAAAATACCGATGATCAATGTAGTAGCGAAACCTTTAATAGGACCCGTACCGATAACGAACAATACGATACCCGTGATCAAGGTAGTAGCGTTACCGTCGATAATGGCACCAATCGCTTTGATGAAACCATCTTTCATCGCGGCGTTCATGTTTTTACCAAGGCGCATTTCTTCTTTCACACGCTCGTAAATCAATACGTTCGCATCTACCGCCATACCCATGGTCAACACGATACCGGCGATACCAGGCAATGTCAAAGCACCACCGAAAGATACCAAGGCACCAATCATGAAGAACAAGTTAGCGATCAAAGCCACGTTAGCAGCCCAACCCGCCCAAGCGTAATAGAATATCATGTAGATCAAGATCACCAAGAATGCGATCACAAAAGACCAGATACCAGCCTTGATGTTCTCAGCACCCAAAGATGGACCGATAGTTACTTCGTCGATGATACGAGCAGGAGCAGGAAGTGAACCAGCCTCAAGGAGACCAGCCAAATCTTGTGCTTCTTGAATTTGTTGTTCGCGTGTTTGAGACTTAGAACCGAAGGTAATCACCGAGCGACCATTCGGAATTTCAGTGTTCACGCTAGGAGCGCTATACACGAGGTTGTCCATTACGATAGCGATTGCACGCTTGTTGTCACCAGCATTCTTGGCCGTCATTTGGCGCCAGATTGGAGTACCTGTTTCGGTATCCATGCTCATTTCAACGGTTACCTCACCATTGGTAGGATCGAAATCTTGGCGAGCATCCGTAATTGACTTACCATCAAGAGGAGCTTTACCTTTTAAAGAAGGATCTTTAATAGCATAAAGAGTAGAAACGTTCTGTTCCGCTTTAGCAGACCATAACAAACGCAATTCAGCAGGAAGAACAGCTTTTACCTCAGGCATGCGCAAAATGCGGTTCACTGCAGAAGTATCGGTTGATTTAGAAAAACCAACAATAGATGTTCCCATAGGAGCGCGAGTATCCAACAAAGCGAGAAGAGGATTTTTCTTGCGCAATTCTGTTTGAGTCAACAAGCTGTCTGGCTTAAGACCAGTAGAGTCAACAGCAGCCGTTTGAGTAGAATCAGTAGCTGTAGAGTCAGTAGCTGTAGTATCTACTACCGCCTTGTTAGCAGAAAGACCGTAGAACTGAGGAGCTAATTTTTTACCAGCAGCCTCGTTAGCGGCCATCAACTGAGCCATTACTTCCATATTGAAGTAAGTATCCCAGAACTCAAGGTTAGCGGTGCTCTTCAAGTTTTTGCGTACACGCTCACGGTCGCTGATACCTGGCAATTCAACCAAGATACGGCCAGTCAAGGCTTGCTTTTGAACGTTAGGCTGAGTAACACCGAATTGGTCGATACGTTTTTTGATAATGTTCTCTGTGTTGCTAATCGCATCATCCGCTTCTTGCTTCAATGTTTTCAAAACATCGTCATCAGAAGTTTTTGGTGGGAACTTCTCTTGTGTTTCGATGTTGTTGAAGATTCTCCACAACTCGATACCAGAGTTTTGATTTTTCCAAGCCTTACCAAAAAGAGTAACGAAATCGTCTGTTGAGCTATTTTGAGCAGCCACAGCTTCTGCGATCGCAGCGCGGAAAGCTTTATTCTCGTTATCATCACTAAGTGCAATGATCAAATCAGGAATAGAAACTTCCAAGGTCACGCTCATACCACCTTGAAGGTCCAAACCGAGGTTCAACTCGTGTTGTTTCAAGTAGCTGTAAGGGTGTCCGAGCAATGGGTACACTTTAGCCTCAGAGCTATCACGAAGCAACTTACGCTCGAGGTCGTAAATAGCTGAATCCTGCAACTCGGCAGGCGTGTCAGTTGAAGCGATAGAATCTACGGCTAATTGGTGAATTGTTTTTTCAAAGTTTTTAGCCACCAGGCCAAAAGACAACGAGTAAACAACCGTTAGCGTGAGCAGGATTACGAAAATCCAGAGAATTGATTTATTCTGCATGAATCTACAGTTTGGAAAAGGTCTTTCTTGTTAGGGCGGCAAATATAACCAATGTGAATGTTTTTCGGTTACTTACCGCATAATTAAGCGCACCCTGACAAAACAAAAGGCGCCAGCCGTTGGTCGGGAAGCGCCTAATGAGTGGGTTACGTAGATTTGATTAGTCAATCAAACCTGCAGCTTGAGCACGCTTAAGAGCGGCAGCCAAGCCAATTTTGTTGATTGTACGCATACCTTTAGGGGTTACACGCAATTCAACCCAGCGCTTTTCTTCTTCCAACCAAAACTTCTTGTACTGAAGGTTTGGATAGAATTTACGCTTGGTTTTAATATTCGAGTGAGACACATGGTGTCCAGTAATTGTCTTCTTTCCGGTGATTTCACAAACGCGTGCCATGTCTTATAACTTTTATTTCCCTTAAAAAACAGGGGTGCAAAGAAACAACTTTTTTTCAATATTCAAACATTCTTGTGCAGAATTTCTTTTCGAAGGAGGTTTAAGGCACTATTAGATGCCATAAGAATGTTCCTTTCGCGACTCCTTCCAAACTGAAATTTTCTAGCAATGGTGCGGTTTGGCGTAGCAATAGCGATCCAAATAGTGCCCACCGGATTTTCTTCAGTGCCACCCCCAGGTCCGGCAATTCCCGTGGTAGAAATGGCATAAGTGGTGTTTAATCGCTGGCGAGCCCCTTCTGCCATTTGGATAGCCGTTTCTTCATTTACCGCCCCAGCTGTCTGCAATAGATCCATGCTTACACCAAGCTGGTGATCTTTTATAGAATAGGTGTAAGCTATTACACCACCCACAAAATAATCGCTAGCACCCGATATAGAAGTGAGCAAATGGGACAAAAATCCTCCCGTGCAGCTTTCCGCGACACACAGGGTTTCTTTTCTTTCTAAAAGCATTTTTCCTAAAACACTTCCTAAAGTCTCTTTGCCGAATCCATACACATAATCTCCGATGATCTGCATCAACTCGGATTCCTTGCGCTGAATGCGCTCACGGAGCACCTCTTCATTTGCTCCACCGTATGCCGACATGCGAAGCTTCACCATTCCTGGGGAAGGCAAATAAGCTAACTTGATGTCTTCTTCGGCTAACGAGTTTTCCCAATCCTTAATCGTATCGGCGAGAAAAGACTCTCCTACGCCTTGTGTAAGTATGGTGCGGTGAACAATGGCTGGGCGAGAAAAATGTGTGGCAATTTTGCCCAACACTTCGTCTTCCATCATTCCCATCATTTCATAGGGAACACCGGGCATCGAAACGATGACGGAATTGCCTTTTTCAAACCACATACCGTTTGCCGTGCCACGCATATTATGAATAACGGTGCATGCCTTGGGCACCAATGCTTGTTGCCTATTTACTTCCAACATGGGCAATCCACGATGACGGAAAAATTCGGAAACACGGGCGAGTGATTGCTCATCCATGACTAACTCCGAATCAAAATATTCGCACAGTGTTTTTTTCGTAATATCATCTTTAGTAGGGCCTAAGCCGCCAGTAATAATGATCACCTCTGAGCGCGAAACGGCTTCATCAATGGAGCGAATGATCTCTTCTTTATTGTCCGAAATGGAAGTGATGCGATGAACACGAATACCCATGGCGTTCAGATTTTCTCCTAGCCATGCGCTATTGGTATCTACGGTTTGACCGATGAGTATTTCATCGCCGATGGTGATGATTTCAGCTTGCATACAATTTCTTTAAGAATACAGACAACACCGAAGACCGTAGAAGGTTCGCTGGGCTTATTTAGCCCAGCGCGCAATCAAGGTTTCATTGCCTTTGGTTACATCACCAATTTTCGCAACGATGTCGGTGCCTAGTGGAAAATATAAATCAACACGACTACCAAACTTGATGAAGCCAAACTCATCGTTACGCTTCATTTTATCGCCTGGTTTAACGTAATAAACAATACGACGAGCAACAGCTCCAGCTACCTGACGCAGAAGCACATCTTGACCGGGCTTACGCTCAATAACGATGGATGTGCGTTCGTTTTCAGTGCTACTTTTTGGATGCCACGCCACCAAATAAAGACCTTCATGATACTTGGTATACTTCACTTCACCTTCGCATGGAACCCACTGTGCGTGCACATTGATAGGTGACATGAAAATAGAAACTTGTATTCTTTTACCCTGAAAATACTCTGGCTCGTGTACTTCTTCAATCACCACCACTTTACCATCGCAGGGTGCTACTACATCATTTTCACCGCTCGTATTGGTACGTTTAGGTAAGCGAAAAAACTGTGCAAATAAGATAAAGACAATTAAAGCCGCAGCGCCCACTAACCCATACACAACAGGATAATCGGGTAATAAATACTTGCATATAGCCGTGATAGTGGCACCAATCAAGGCTGTCACTAAAAGTATGCGGTGGCCTTCTTTGTGGAATGTCATAGGAAAAAGATAAAGTGGAGATATACATATACCACCGGAAGGGCAATCAATAATCCATCAAATCGATCGAGCGATCCGCCATGTCCGGGTATTAGATTACCAGAGTCTTTTACTCCAGCAATGCGTTTTAAGTGTGATTCGAAAAGGTCGCCAACATTAGCCAGTACAGCAATAATTGCTGCTACAATGATCCACTGCACCAAGCTCAATGAATCGAACCAATGACTGATAACCGCGCCTGCTACAAGCGAAAAAAGCATACCCCCTATCAATCCCTCCCACGTTTTGTTTGGAGAAATGGCAGGATACAACTTGTTTTTCCCAAAGGCACGACCGGTGAAGTAAGCACTAGAATCATTGATCCAAAGGATAACAAAAAATCCGAGTGGGGCTTGATAATCAAAACTTCCGGTAACCGTGGCCAGCGCCATGATTAAAGAAAAAGGGACAATGACGTACATCCATCCCAATATCATTTTTGATAAGGCCTCAAATGCGCCATGAATGGGCTTCACGAGTTCTAAGCAAAAAACAACCGATAAATAAGGCAGGAGCAATAAAAGCCATTGAGCAGAACACTTATCCAAGGCAATCATCATTGAAGTGATGAAGATGTAAGCGCCTCCTACTAAACCAAATCCGTACAATCGGGGACGAATTTTCACGAGTTGTAACAAGTTGTAAAACTCATGCAGCCCTACTAAAGCGAACACAAAAAACAAAGCGCCCATAGCCCATGGCCCCATAAAGGCCGAACCAATAACCACAGAGGTAAAGGTTAATCCAGCAATAGAACGTATGGCAAGGTTACTCAAGTGTGCGTATTAGAATGGTGCAAAGATAATCGAACAATAAGGCTATAAAAAAAACAGGTCGTTGGCAAATGCACAACGACCTGTTCTTATGTTCCATTTGATCAACTTCAATTATGCCTGTGCCGTAGGCTCATCAGCAGAAGGAGTCTCTTCTGTTGGGGCTTCCGGAACTGCGGGAGCAACAGGAGCAGCGGGCTGCACTGGGCTTTCTTCCACATTTCTTTCCTCCCATTGACGGGCACCTAACACCTCTTCCAAATCCGCTTTGAAAATAACCTCACGCTCTAGAAGTTTCTGAGACAATTGATCCAATTTCTCGCGGTTTTGTGAAAGAATATCTTTTGCTTTTTCATAAGCTCTCTCAATGATTTTGCTTACTTCTTCATCGATCACTTTGGCGGTATCTTCACTGTAAGGCTTGGTGAATTGAGATTCACCGCTGCTATCGTAGTAACTACGGTTACCGATTTTTTTATTCAAACCGTACACCGTTACCATCGCATAAGCCTGCTTGGTTACTTTTTCCAAATCGCTCAGAGCGCCGGTAGAAATGCGGCCAATAGCCACTTCCTCAGCTGCTCTACCGCCCATGGTAGCTACCATTTCATCGAATATTTGTTCGGTGGTGGTAATTTGACGCTCTTCGGGCAAATACCACGCTGCGCCCAACGAACGTCCGCGCGGCACGATGGTCACTTTTACCAAAGGAGAGGCATGTTCTAACAACCAACTAACGATAGCGTGTCCACTTTCGTGGTAAGCGATGGTTTTCTTTTCTTCAGGAGTGATGATTTTGTTCTTTTTCTCCAAACCGCCAATAATACGATCTACCGCGTCGAGGAAGTCTTCCTTGCCCACTGTTTTGCGGTTTTTACGCGCTGCAATAAGAGCGGCTTCGTTACAAATGTTAGCGATATCAGCTCCACTAAATCCGGGAGTTTGTTTGGCTAAAAACTCAACATCCACTGACTCGTCGCGTTTCACATTTTTCAAGTGAACGTTGAAAATTTGAATACGCTCTTTCATGTCGGGCATATCCACATATATCTGTCGATCGAAACGACCAGCACGCAAGAGGGCTTTATCTAAGATATCAGCGCGGTTGGTGGCGGCAAGAATGATGATTCCGCTATTGGTTCCGAAACCATCCATCTCAGTGAGAAGTTGGTTCAAGGTGTTTTCGCGCTCATCGTTGCTACCGAAGTTCAAACTCTTCGAACGTGCTCTACCAATGGCATCGATTTCATCGATGAAGATGATCGCTGGCGCCTTTTCTTTCGCTTGGCGGAAAAGATCTCGCACACGGCTAGCACCTACACCCACAAACATTTCTACGAAATCAGAACCAGAAAGTGAGAAGAAAGGCACCTGCGCCTCGCCTGCCACAGCTTTCGCCAATAATGTCTTACCGGTACCTGGAGGGCCTACGAGCAAAGCTCCTTTTGGAATTTTCGCTCCTAGATCTGTATATTTTTTAGGATGCTTCAAGAATTCAACAATTTCTTGAATCTCTGTTTTAGCGCCTTCCAATCCTGCAACATCATTAAAGGTGATCTGAGTGCCCTTACCTTTTTCAAAAAGCTGAGCCTTCGATTTTCCAATGTTGAATATTTGTCCACCAGGACCGCCTTGACCACCAAGGCGACGCATAACGATCACCCAAGCCACAATAGAAATACCAATGATGATGATCCACCACAATAGGTTTTCGGCCATTTCATTGGGTGGTTTTACACGAATCTCAAAATGATGCGCATCCGCCAAAGCATAGATTTCCTTTTCAAAATCTTGACCTTCGGGCATGCTAAACCAAAATTCGCTACTTGGGCTAAATCCGCGAGAAGCAGGAATATCGCCAATTTCCGACTTTAGAGAGTCTCTACCCGCTTGATTTAAGAAAATGCGAGCAGCTGATTTGTTGTATTCAATCTTTTCGATCCAACCCTTTTCAGCGATTTTTTTGAACTTCTGATAAGTCGTCTCTCTTCCTTCTCCGCCACTGTTGAAGATCATCATACCAATCAGTATGATGGCAATCGCAGCATAAACCCAATAAAAGCTCATTGACTTTTTGGGTTCATCGCCGCCTTTGATAGGGCCTTTTGGGGCCCTGCGTTGTTCGTCTGACATATGTGTGTTTTCTATTCTTTAAAAATTAAGCGCTTTCTTTCACCATTCGGACATTGGCATCGGCCCAAAGATCTTCGAGGCGGTAATAACCTCTGGTGGTTTCATCAAAAATATGGACCACAGCACTGAAATAGTCCATCAAAATCCATTGAGCATTACTCACCCCTTCAATGTGGGCGGGCTTTTCACCAAGTTTTTCGCGTGTTTCTTTTTCAACCGAACGGCTTATCGCCTCTACATGCGTATTACTTGTACCATGACAAATAATGTAGTAATCCGTTACTGCAGATTTGATGTCGCGCATATCCAAAATGGCTATTTCACGAGCCTTCACCTCTTGCATTCCATTGACAATATTCTCTACTAAAAGTTCAGCGGAGCTTATTTTCTTTACTGTAGTTGCTTTTTTTCCCATTTAAAAATGAATGTGACAAGATGACAAATGTAAAACTTGTCACCTTGTTTATAGTTCGATCAATTGGTAATATTCTTAAATTAAGGAATAATTCTAAATTCGCCGCTGAAAACAAGCTCTCATGACCTCCTTCCGCGACCGCGCCTATATACCTCTCGATACGGTCGACTCGACGAACAACTATGCTGCCAACTTGCTAAAGATGACAACTCCGCCTGACGGCACTGTCATAACGGCACTAGAACAGACACATGGCCGAGGACAGCGCGGGACTTCTTGGTCGAGTAAAAAAGGAGATAATTTACTCTGTTCCATGATTATCTATCCCACCTTTCTCAAAGGGACCGATATTTTTATACTCAGTAAAATCGTAGCCTTGAGCATTGCGGAAACCATTGAAGAACTTGTGGGACAAGACACTTTGATCAAATGGCCCAATGATATTATTGTTCGAGAAAAAAAAATTGCAGGCATATTAATAGAGCTCAATTGGAGCGATCAATCCATTCAGAGCGCCATCATTGGCATGGGCATCAACTTGAACCAGCGCGTAATGGAATTTGCTCACTCCATTTCTGCCATTGGAATGATCGGGAAACCGACTCCCCTTCAGGTTATACTCGATGCTCTATTGCTTCGATTCGATTATTGGTACAGCGCACTTAAAAAACAGCAGTTCGACGTGATTCATCAATCTTACAGATCCAAATTATTCCGACTCGATCAAGTGGCTCATTATACTTATCAAGGTATGCCGCTGCAAGCAATAGTGCGCGATGTCGATTCTAATGGCCAACTTATTTTGGAAAGCACAACAGGTGAGCGATTTAGCTGCGATTTGAAAGAGGTGATCTTTCATTACTAATCAACAGAACGCCCCCTTTCTGCTCGTCTCTAAGTTCTTCCTATGAGCACAATTGCTTTAAATTATATACTTTTTTGACTTGTATCACCCAACTTTGTTCGGAACCACTGTAAATTCGAACCGATAACCAGCCCGCCCAGAACTAATGGATTTTTTTGAATTCCTTAAAACCATTTCTGACCCCGCCAGTATTATTCATTACGGTGGATTGGCGCTATTGCTCATTATCATTTTTTCTGAAAACGGCATCCTCATTGGTTTTTTCCTACCTGGCGATTCACTGATCTTTTTATCTGGACTTCTTTGTTCCACCCAGCCACATTTGCTGCAGACCGACATATATCCCCTTACACTTTACATGTATTTAGCTGCAGTTAGTGGCAGTTTATTCGGTTATGGCTTTGGCAGAAAAGTCGGCCCTTCTGTCTTTGATCGCAAAGACTCTTTGTTTTTCAAGAAAAAACACGTGGAGCTCACCCGAGAATTCTATTTGAAACATGGAGGCAAAACACTCATATTGGGCCGCTTTTTACCCATCATTCGCACCTTTGCTCCCATTTTAGCCGGAGCTATTAAGGTTGATTTTAAAACATTTATGATCAATAACCTTTTGGGAGGTGCACTCTGGATTGGAAGCTTAAGTTTTGCTGGTTATTACCTCGGACATCGCTTCCCTGCTATTGAGAATTACCTTGGCTACATCATTATTGGCTTCATTGGGGTCACTACTCTTATCCTCATTCGTTCACTCATGGCTCGCAAACGAGAAAAGTCTTCTACCAGCGACCAACCCTCTGAAAACGAGACGAACAGCTAAAATTTCATTTTTTTTCTTAAATATTATGCTTGCATAGTATTTTTTTGTTTATTTGATCCGGTCATCCATTAAATGATCTATGAAACCGGAAGAAACCATTGACTTTCATCTTCGTTGGGCTTGGGCAAAAATGCAAAAGAACTACAACACCCAAGCCTCTTCTGTGGGCGGCACCATGGCTATGGGGTACGCTTTATTGAGTATCGATAAAGACGGAACACCTGCTACTGGTTTAGGTCCGAAGATGGGCATGGAACCCACAAGCATGACTAGGCTTCTCAAAACCTTAGAATCGGAAGGACTGATAGAACGGGTGCCCGATTTGAAAGACGGTCGTAAAGTATGGGTGCACCTCACAAAAAAAGGAAAAGAGTACCGTGAGATATCTCGCGGTATTGTAATCCGTTTCAATGAACACGTTCAGGGAAAAATTGATCCTGAAAAATTAGCGATCTTTTTTGAAGTGATACAAGAGATCAATAAAGAACTAGATAAAAACGAACTACCAAACACATGAAACGCATCATTAAAAAAGTAGCCGTACTCGGCTCAGGCGTTATGGGTTCGCGCATTGCCTGTCATTTCGCCAACGCTGGTGTAGAAGTCGTACTACTCGACATCGTACCACGCGAATTGACGCCAGCAGAAGCTGCTACCGGAAAAACACTTGAGCACAAAGCCGTTCGAAATCGCATCGTAAATGATGCACTTCAAACAGCCTTGAAATCGAACCCCTCGCCTATTTATCGCCAAGCTTTTGCGAAGCGAATTACATCAGGCAACTTCGATGATGACATGGCCCTTATCGGCCAATGTGATTGGATTGTAGAAGTAGTTGTAGAGCGCTTAGATATTAAGCAAATCGTTTTTGAAAAAGTAGAAAAACATCGCAAAGCTGGTACTTTAATTACCACCAATACTTCAGGTATTCCGATCCACATGCTCACCGAAGGCCGAAGCGATGATTTCAAAGCCCATTTCTGTGGAACACACTTCTTCAACCCTCCTCGCTACTTAAAGTTACTGGAGATTATTCCCGGCACCCATACGCAATCAGAAGTCATCGATTTTCTGATGGATTATGGACGTCGGATTTTGGGAAAAACAACGGTATTGTGCACAGACACACCTGCCTTTATCGCCAACCGCGTTGGTGTTTACTCGATACAAGCTCTTTTCAATATTGTAGAAAAGCTCGATCTCACCGTCGAAGAAATAGACAAACTCACGGGCCCTGTATTAGGCCGTCCGAAATCTGCCACTTTCCGCACGTGCGATGTGGTAGGCCTTGACACATTGGTACATGTGGCAAAAGGAGTAAAAACTAATTGTCCTAACGACGAACAAAAACATCTATTCGAAATACCGGGCTTCATTGAAAAAATGGTCGCCAATAATTGGATAGGCGATAAAGCCAAACAAGGCTTTTACAAAAAGTCAAAAAATGAAAAGGGTGAAAAAGAAATCCTAGCGCTTGATTTAAAAACGCTTGAATACCATCCTTCAAAAAAGGTAAAATTCGCTACGCTTGAGTTGACGAAAACCGTTGACAACCTGAAGCAACGCACTGCTATGCTTTACGCAGGAAAAGACAAAGCGGGTGAATTCTACAGAACAATGTTTCATCACTTGTTCGCCTATGTGTCGCATCGTATCCCCGAAATTGCAGATGAATTGTACCGCATCGACGAAGCCTTGAAAGCGGGATTCGGTTGGGAGTTAGGTCCCTTTGAATCGTGGGATATTTTGGGTGTCAACAAAGCACTTCAAAATACAGAAGCAGAAGGTTTAGCCATTGCACCTTGGGTAAAGGAAATGATTGCTGCTGGTCACTCTTCTTTTTACAAAATAGAAAATGGTGTAGAGCTTTATTATGACATCAATAGTAAGTCATACAAAGCAGTTCCAGGTCAAGAAGAAACACTTCGTATAGCCACATTGCCTGAGTCCGCTATTGTTTGGAAAAACAGTGCTTGCACTCTTCGACATTTGGGAGATGGAATACTTGGATTGTCGTGGAATACTAAAATGAATACGATTGGTGGTGAAGTTCTCAGCGCCATCAACAAATCAATAGATATCGCCGAAGCCGATTATAAAGGTCTTGTGCTCTATAACGAAGGCGATAACTTTTCTGCTGGAGCCAACGTGGGGATGATCTTCATGATGGCCGTAGAGCAAGAGTGGGACGAATTGGACATGGCCGTTCGCCTTTTCCAAAAAACAACAATGCGCCTGCGCTACTCTTCTATACCAGTGGTAGTAGCACCACACAACCTAACTCTTGGAGGTGGTTGTGAAATATGTTTGCATGCCGATAAAGTAATTGCCCATGCTGAAAGCTATATCGGGCTTGTTGAATTTGGCGTGGGTGTTATACCAGGCGGTGGTGGCACAAAAGAATTTGCCGTTCGCTGCAGCGATGAAATGCGTGATGGTGATATTCGTATCAACACCCTACGCAATCGCTTTCTTACTGTAGGACAAGCAAAAGTAAGTACCTCGGCATATGAAGCATTCGACTTAGGTTATCTCCGCAAAGGAATTGACGAAGTATGCATCAGTCGTGCTCACCAACTCTCTCGCGCAAAAGAGGCCGCACTTGAAATGTATGTGAATGGCTATGTACAACCTTCACCTCGCAAAGACATTACTGTACTTGGCCAAGAAGGGCTAGGTATTGTGTACGTCGGAGCAAACACCATGAAATCTGGCCATTACATCTCTGATCACGATCAACACATCTCCGAAAAATTGGGATACGTAATGTGTGGTGGAGATCTTTCTGCCAGCACAACAGTAAGTGAGCAATACCTACTCGATCTAGAACGCAAAGCGTTTGTAGAACTCTGTATGCAACGCAAAACATTAGAGCGTTTGCAAAGCTTAGTGAAATCCGGAAAAATTTTAAGAAACTAAAAATCCCTCGAAACATGAATGCATATATCGTAGCAGGCTATCGCACAGCCGTAGGAAAAGCACCGCGCGGACTTTTCCGCTTCATGAGAGCGGATGAATTAGGCGCCGCTGTCATCAAACATTTAGTGGCACAATTTCCACAACTCGATCAAGAATTGATTGACGATGTAATCGTGGGTAATGCTACTCCTGAAGCAGAACAAGGATTGAATGTAGGCCGAATGATTTCCCTCATGGGATTGAATACGGTGAAAGTTCCCGGGATGACCGTTAACCGATACTGCTCATCAGGATTAGAGACGATCGCTATTGCCGCATCAAAAATACATGCGGGAATTGCAGATTGTATTATTGCCGGAGGTGTAGAAACCATGTCGCCAATCCCTTTTGGTGGATGGCGCATAGTACCCAATGCAAAAGTTTCAAAAGAGCATCCCGATTGGTATTGGGGTATGGGACTTACCGCAGAGGCAGTAGCCAATGATTATAAAATAAGCCGCGAAGACCAAGATCTATTTGCTTATCACTCCCATCAAAAAGCAATCGCTGCCCTTGAATCGAATCGTTTTGCAAATGACATTGTTCCCATCGAGGTAGAAGAAATTTTCCTTGATGAAAAAGAAAAACGTCAAGTGAAAAAAACGGTTGTTACACAAGATGAAGGGCCCCGCAAAGACACTTCGGTAGAAGCCTTAGCCAAGTTGAAACCTGTATTTGATGCCATGGGCTCAGTTACCGCGGGCAACAGCTCACAAACATCTGACGGCGCGGCCTTTGTGATGATTGTATCAGAGCGCATGCTCAAGCAATTGAATGTAAAACCCATTGCTCAATTGAAGAGCTATCACGTTGCAGCCCTGGAGCCACGAGTTATGGGGGTTGGTCCTATCTATGCCGTACCTGGTGCTTTGAAAAGAGCAGGTCTTTCTTTGAACGATATCAACCTATGGGAATTGAACGAAGCATTTGCATCGCAATCCGTTGCTGTAGTGCGCGAACTCGGCATTGATCCTTCGGTAGTGAATGTAAATGGCGGAGCCATTGCCTTGGGACATCCACTCGGATGCACCGGTGCGAAGCTCACCGTGCAAATAATGAACGAACTTCAGAAACGAAATCAGAAATACGGCGTAGTAACCATGTGCGTGGGCACAGGACAAGGAGCTGCGGGTGTATTTGAAATGCTATAAACCACCATTAAAGAATCATAACGACCATGAGTACCGAAATAAACAAACCCCTCACCGGTGGCGAATTTTTGATTCGCGATGTGAAATCATCTGAAATTTTTACTCCAGAAGAATGGAGTGAAGAACAATTGATGATGAAAAAAATGTGTGAAGATTTCGTCAATCAAAACATTGTGCCGCGACTCGACGCATTAGATCATCAAGAAGAAGGTTTGATGGTGGAGCTCTTAGATAAAGCTGCTGAGCTAGGCTTGCTGGGCATCAGTGCTCCAGAAGAATTGGGTGGCATGGGAATGGATTTCAAAACATCTATGCTGTGTACTGAAGCTTTAGGACAAGGACACAGTTTTTCTGTTGCCTATGGTGCTCAAACGGGCATTGGCACACTTCCCATTTTATACTATGGAAACGAAGAACAAAAACAACGTTTCATCCCACGCATCCTAAGCGGTGAATGGAAGAGTTGTTATTGCCTCACCGAACCTAGCAGCGGATCAGATGCTAACAGCGGAAAAACCCGCGCTGTGCTTTCTGAAGACGGCAAGCATTATATCATCAACGGTCAAAAAATGTGGATCACCAATGGTGGCTTCGCTCATGTAATGACTGTTTTTGCAAAAATTGATAACGATGAAAATTTGAGCGCGTTCATCATGACACGCGATATGGAGGGAATATCTTTTAACCCAGAAGAAAAAAAGATGGGTATTAAAGGAAGTTCTACCCGTCAGATTTTTTTAAATAACGTAAAAGTTCCGGTAGAAAATTTATTGAGCGATCGCGGCAATGGATTTAAAATAGCGGTGAACATTCTCAACATCGGACGCATCAAACTTGCCGGAGGCGTGCTAGGCGGATCGAAAGGTGTGATCGATGATAGCATTCGTTATGCTAACGAGCGCGAACAGTTTGGACGATCTATCTCTAAATACGGAGCTATTCGTCATAAGCTAGCCGAGCAAGCTATTCGTTGTTATACGCTTGAAAGCGCAACTTACCGTGCCACACAAAACATCGACGATGCAATTGATGCATTAGTGAATAGCGGCATGGATAAAGGGCAAGCTGTATTGAAAGGCATTGCATCCTTTGCGCCAGAATGTGCTATCCTCAAAGTATTCGGTTCAGAGACATTGGATTTTTGTGTAGATGAAGGCGTGCAGATTTACGGGGGTATGGGCTATAGCGCAGAAACGCGCATGGAGCGTAGCTATCGCGACTCACGCATCAATCGCATTTTCGAAGGAACCAACGAAATCAATCGCCTACTTACTGTAGATATGATTTTGAAAAAAGCCATGAAAGGCGAACTTGATTTGATGACACCAGCCATGGCAGTTGCGAATGAATTGATGTCTATACCTGAGTTTGGTGACGCGCCAGAAAACGTATTTGAACAACACAAAGCATATTTGAAAGGATTCAAAAAAGCGATTTTAATGGTCGCTGGAAGTGCCGTTCAAAAACTGATGATGCAATTGTCGAAAGAACAAGAAGTGCTCATGAATATTGCTGATATGGCCATCATGGTGTATATCGCAGAAAGCACTTTGTTGCGTGTAGAAAAACTTGCACACAACAAAGGCGAAGAAGCAGCAGCAGTTCAGATCGAAATCATGAAGACTTTCTTCTACGACGCGGCAGATAAAATTGCTAAAGCAGGTAAAGATGCCTTGAACACCTTTGGTGAAGGCGATGAATTGCGCATGATGCTCATGGGTCTTCGTCGATTCACGAAAGTAGATTCCTTAAATGTAAAAGAATCACGCCAAGTGATCGCTCAAAAATTGATTGCAGACAACGCTTATACGTTGTAAGTATACCACACAAAAAAGAAAAGCCCCGATTCGAAAGAACCGGGGCTTTTTTTCATATTGCTCAATTCGTCTTCACCACTTTTTGATTTCCGATTTGGCGATCATGTATCACTTGAATCTGATATATGCCCGCTGGTAATTGAGTGAGATCAATTTTTTGACGTGTTGAAACCACGTTCGAGGTCTGAATCAATTTCCCTGACATATCCAATAGTTTGTAAACCGCACCAAGAGGCGCATCGGTTAACATAACTTCATCTGAGGTTGGATTAGGATAAAGAGAGAAACCTAAGGCTACTTCAGAAGTGGAGGTAATGAAACCACTCGCCTCTGCAGTACATCCATATTCATCCGTTACTACAAGCTGATATTCAAAAGCAACTTCCGCAAAGTCCAATCCTTCTGGATAATTGAATGAAGTAACTACGCTCTGTCCATTGACTGACCAATCATAAGAAACGAATCCAGGCGTAGCGGAAATTATGGTGGGTGTTTCGAAATCTAAATACACCTCCACCACTGGATCATGAAACTGAAGCTCCCAGGTTTGTTCAATAGAACCACATTCATTCGTCGCAATGGCCGTATATAAGCCTGCCTCTGTAGCGGTGTAAATTTGTTCAGTTGAAACTATGGTTTCATTGAAAAGATAAGTAATGTTCGATGAGGCATTGGTTGTTGCGCTTAACTCTACTGGTTCGCCACACGAATGCAAATCCTCTGAAACGGATGCCCATGTTAACAATGGTATTACGTTGAAGTTAACCTCATCTTGAAGAGAACAAACGGGGTTAGAGACTTCGATCGCAACATGATGTTCCCCAGCAGAGAGATTGGTCAATTCAATATTTTGTCCCACCACTATTTCCTGACCATCAATAGTCCAGGTGTAATCGACAAACTCAGATCGAGAAGAGCTCAAGGAAACTACACCACCCTCGCACAGTAAATCCGCTATCTCTATCGAGTGATTTTCACAATCGAGTATCGTATTTACCGTAGTATTGGTAATGATGGGCTCGTTGAAATCAAAATAAATTTGAGCTGTATTTTCAATGACTGT
>JBDKGH010000056.1:0-2729 GCA_039798265.1 Bacteroidota bacterium
CCATGCTAAATACAAATAACTACTTCTCAAAAGTCGCCAATATCAATTGGGATTCTTTACCTGAAGCCTTAGCCAAGGGACATAAACTCATTGAAGGTGCATCTCAAAACAACTGGGCTGCCTACAATTCAAATGAAAACATCAAGCGTGTGGTGGAGGCATTTTTTCTGAAGTTAAATGACTACTTGGAGAAAAATCCAGCTGCGCCAGCGCAAAAATTGATGCCATCTAAAGTGGTAACGGTGGAGCCGAAGTCGGTTTCAGCAGCTAAGCCGGCATCAGTCCCCAAGAAAACTCCGGTAAAAAAGGCGGCAGCTGAAAAAGAAGAATATAAATCACAAGGGGTTGAGTACATCGACACGGATGTACAGTTCATCAAGCGCTATGCGGCAATGCATGGCAAAGTGAAAAGCCAAGCGCAAATATTAACCTTGTTACATAGTCTTCAAAAAGCCATCGTTGAGCGTAGGATAGGGAAGTTGTCTCCTTATGCCGAGGAAGTGGAAACGATGCAGCAGCAGTTGATTTCTTGTTATGAGAAAATGGGTGATATGGCTGAAATCAAGATTGACAGTAAGAGTTTGAAGCGATACCTGGAAATCGCACACAGCCAAGAAGGTCTGTTGTCCGTTGCTTTACTCAAAGCATACATTGCCCTTAACGGCAAAAGAGATGTCAAGGATAAGGCGGAGAGACTCTTTCGTCGCATCAAAAAATCCGTTGACCAAGGAAAAATAACCAAGTCCGATAAGTATGCTGACAAGTTGAATGAAGCCTACCAAACCCTAAAAAGCTACATCGACGGAGATACTGCGATGTTGAATATCAACAAGGCACAGCTCAATGGGCTGATGGGCCTTTTGGGCGAAGACCTGTTTGCTGAAAAAAAAAGCCTGAACGGCCATGATGAAGACAATGGAATGATTGTAAGCTCCGGCGAACTGCTAGCAATGGACTTTCAAACAATAGGCCTGAAGGGCAAGTACCGAGAATTGATTGGAGATCCAAGCGTTGGATTTACTGCCATGGTTTATGGACTTCCCAAGTCGGGTAAGTCAACCATGTGTTTGGATTTTGCGAACTACTTGGCAAGCCATCATGGCAAGGTATTGTATTGCGCAATTGAGGAAGGCTTTGGCTATACACTTAAAGAAAAGATCGAACGCCTAAAGGCACATCACTCAAACCTTTACATTACCGACCGCGTCCCTGAAAACCTCAATGATTTTCAATTCGTTTTTATTGATAGTGTATCAAAGGCCGGGATGGATGTGAATGCAATTGACCAACTTCGTAAAATGCACCCTGACACATCGTTCATCTTCATTTATCACACCACGAAAGAAGGCAACTTCAAAGGGGTAAACGAACACGCCCATGAAGTGGATGTCATTGTTCAGGTTGATAAGGGTAAAGCGACATCAACAGGCAGATTTAATGCTGGTGGAAGTATGGAGATTTAGTCAAGGGTCACGAGTCTATTATTGCCAATTTTATCCAGTTAGAATTTTTGGATTACTTACAGATATGGTCAAATTACTCCCATAAAATGGAGACGAATTAAAGCGAAGAATGGCGTTCAGATTGTGCGATTTTTCAGTAATAATTATGGACTTTGGAATAACCTGTATTTAATTGTATCTATGCATTGGAATATTAAATATATAGCATGACCTACAAAAGCGTTTTGATTACACTTACAGTTTTTGCATTTTGTCATTCAGCAAAATCTCAAAGAGTTGTGCCTTCGAATGGAGACAACATCATCGTTATAACAGGAGATACGAGTGCATCAAAAAACTTGGACAATTTTGGCAGACATCTAATTGACAAAGGATATTCATTCTTGTCAATTGACCGAATTTTCAATACAATAACTACAGAAGAACGAACTTCTGAAAGAGAATATAGACACAAGCTCCATATCTACTGTAAGGATTCTACAATCACTGTGAGAGTGACATGCAACAAACGAATGACGGAAAGTAGTGTAGTCAATTATATATGGGAAGATTGGCAATTTGGAAAATATTACTTCGACATAGACAATTTCCATTATAGAGCTTTCATGCCTGTGATATCAGGTTTCAATAAGCCTTTTCTTTTTTACCAAAGACCTTAGACAAGAAATTCAAACTGCTTGTACGGCGTCCTAAAATGGTTGTCGATTTGAGTCTGACCAAGAGGGGTTGGTTTGTTCTTGACATCTTCCCTAAAAATCTCTAATTTCGGTTGTCTGTTATACTGGGAGGGGTCATTACCCTGAAAAGTCTAGTTTTATTTAGTTCGTTTTTTGGGGAAGAGGTCAAGAAACAACAATGTCATGAGAGATAAGCATAGAGAGCAAGCATACTTTAATGCCTATATTATAGATGCGTTAAAGGCCCTTTCATTATATGAATTGTACATAGGTAAGGCGGCTACCCCTCGGTATACGGATGGGCTGAAAGAGGATCGAATTATTACATCCATTACATTGTGTTCCGCATTGTATTCAACAGGACAGAATAAAACGGAAATACTGGCGGCATATTTGGACGGACTTCGCTTTTTTTGTGAGGATTTCAAATGGAAAGGTTTTGCTAAACATTATGGTGGATATGATATAATGGTCTGGTTCGTATCAATTGGTATTCTATTGGATATTGAAGATGCAGATTTTTCCAAATTATGCGAAGCAATCAAACGCAATAATGCTAAAGATTGGATTCTTGATAAACTAATTCATT
>JBDKGH010000057.1:0-70154 GCA_039798265.1 Bacteroidota bacterium
GGCAACTGGAAAATGAATAAAACGCTCAACGAGGCGATGGAATTAGCCATTGCTTTAGGGGAGCATCGTTCTGAAATAGCGGATCATGTAAATGTGATCATCGCTCCTCCAGCGTTGTACCTCGGTCATTTGGAAATGATCGAAAATCCTTGTTTCTCCTTGGCTGCTCAAAATTGCAGTCAACATACCTATGGCGCATTTACCGGCGAATGGTCAGCAGTGATGCTAAAAGCCATGAATGTGCATTTCTGTATTCTAGGCCACAGCGAACGTCGTCAGTATTTTTTCGAAACCGATGAGTTGATTGGGAAAAAAGTAGATGCTTGTTTAGAGCAAGATGTGACTCCGATTTTCTGCTGCGGTGAAACGCTTGAACAACGCAATGAAAAACACCATTTCATCACCGTATTGCACCAATTAGAAAAAGCTTTGTTCCACCTCAGTGGCGATCAGATGAAAAAGGTCATCATCGCTTACGAACCGGTATGGGCGATTGGAACAGGTGTTACCGCATCCAATGATCAAGCGCAGGAAATGCACGCGTTTATTCGCCAAAGCCTCAGCAATCATTTCGGCGCTGAAGTGGCCGATCGTATTCATATTCTTTACGGTGGTAGTGTAAATGCTGCCAATGCAGCAGAGCTATTCGCTTGTCCTGATGTAGATGGTGGTTTAGTAGGAGGTGCTTCATTGAAGGTGAAAGATTTTTCTGAAATCATCAAAGCTGCTTCACACGCATGAACTACGTTGAAGTAACCTTTGTGGTAAATCCTCTTTTACCCGCACGAGATATATTGGTGGCAGAGCTAGCTGAACGCGGTTTTGAAAGTTTTGTGGAAACCGATAATGGTCTCATGGCTTATATCCAAGAGCCGGATTTTTCGGTAGAAAAATTGACAAATCTAGCCGTAGGCGAAGAGCAGCTCACCATTACACATCAGTTGATCCAAGAGCAAAACTGGAATGCTGAATGGGAGAAAAGTTTTGATCCGATTGAAGTAGATGAACGCATCGTGGTGCGCGCTCCTTTTCATGAAAAAAAGGAAGTAGAATTTGATATTGTCATCGAACCTAAAATGTCGTTCGGAACAGGTCACCACGCTACTACATTTTTGATGATGCAGGAAATGCTCGGCATGGAGTGGACCGATAAAGATGTGTTAGATATGGGATGTGGTACCGCTGTATTAGCTATTCTAGCTGAAATGAAAGGTGCCGATTACATAGTGGCCATCGACATTGATGAATGGGCATATGAAAACTCTATCGAAAATGTTGAGCGCAACAATTGCACCCGCATTAAATGCATCAAGGGCGGAGCAGAAGCCATTGGTGAGCAGAGCTTCGATATCATTTTGGCCAACATCAATCGCAACATCCTTACCGCCGATGCCGCTACGTACATCGCAGCGTTAAATCCCGGTGGTGAAATCTTGCTCAGTGGCTTTTACACCATGGATATTCCCATTCTTCTCCAATCCTTTCCGCACCTCACCGAACTCCGCCGCCACGAGCGTAACGACTGGGCTATGGTTCACCTAGCCCTCCCCAAATAACTCCGCTAGAAAAAAAAGCCCTTTGAACATTGCTCAAAGGGCTTTTTTCTTGGATAAGTCAAATCACATTACTCCGCACAATCCAAAAAGACATAAGTCTGATAGATCGGTGGAGAAGGCGTAAAACCAGGTTTTACAATGTAATATTTCAGTTCGGTTACGTTGGTACCAGCTGGAACATTGAAAAATTCTGTTGGTAACATTGAAATGCGGAAGAAGCCAGGCTTATCGGCTACAGGGCGCATCTTCAACTGTGGAGTAGAAGTAACACTTGCTGCAGGCGCAATTTCAATTCCAGAGAATGATCCGGTTTTAGCGTACAAATAGATATAACACTCATCATCACCCAATCCTTGAAGATTCACGTTCTCTTCTTGGTTGTTGTCATAAGTGATGGTCAAATAGTCATCCTTGCGAATGGCTTCTGGAAAGTGACAGAAGATATCACTGCACAAAGCAGGAACGATAGGAATAGCCAAGTCTTCTGTTTTTGCTTCACCCACGCCATCGTCAGGAAATGCATTACCGTTATCTAGTTTAGCCAAACACTTAATACCATCTTGGTAAAAGCTCAATGCTGATGTGTTATAAAAATCAGTTGGAAGTACTTTTTTGGTATAAATGAAACCCGATACGTGTGTCATTTTCATACAATCGTTCGAGTTGCTCCATTCACCATTACCGCACAATGGACCTTCTGGTTCCCATGTCCACATGTACACCGAGTCGATGTATTCTGGGTGATTGGTAAGGATGGTTTTCAAACCACCGGTTGTTTGACTCAAGTCGATATAAATATTAACAGAGTCAGTAGCTGGCGTAGGCGATGGTAATACAAATGCTTGTGCATTAGCTCCAACGGCTGCAGCGCATACAGATAAAAAGAGAAGGATACGTTTCATGATTATTGTACGCGTTTAAAGTTATACTTGTAAGTTACACTTTTGAAACCATCAGAACAGCCACGATTGTAGATCAATCCCATGTTTTGTGATGTTTGTAAAACAAGGGCTTGTAGATCTACACGAATGGTATCAGTAGTTCCATACATCGTGAAGTAAGATGGAGCGAAGTCGTCATCAAGCTCCCATGTGCCGGATGGTCCAAATGGGTTTTTACCCAATGTACTTTCCGTGGTGTAGGTTTTATCGTCGAGGTTTAAGGTCAAACGAAGCGGTTGAACGCCTTCTACAATGTAGAATTCGCTGAAGTCGCGTTCTTCCAAAACGGGGTTATTCGGATCTTGAACAATGAACTGTTCCAATTCCCAAACACCTGAAAGGCCTTTCACTTTATCTGAAGGCTCACCTAGTTCACCTTCCAAATCGGGCTTACAAGCGGAGAACATCGCCGCTACGGCCAACATAGAGAGAAATATTTTAGTCTTTTTCATGTCTTTGTGTCTGTTAACGTAAAGATATTAATTGCAACCGGCTTCTGGGTTACCAACAAATAGGGAACTATTGAATTCACTATTGGGGAATTGAAGCACTGAACCAGGACAATCCCAAGGGGCATTGCGAATGGTAATGTTTTCTCCAAAAGCACCACGGCGCTTTAACTGATCGAGCCATTTTCCTTCGCCAAGGGTTTCTTTGCGGTATTCTTCACGAGCCGCAGCAATGATTTCCGAAGCTGTTGCTCCGCTGCCCAATTCGTTGAATCCACCATAAGCGCGGGTGCGAACGGCGTTGATGTCATCAATAGCGGTGCTCAAATCTTGGTTGAGACTCGCCAATGCTTCTGCACGAAGTAAACGCAATTCAGTCAAGTGAATCAAAGGCACATTAAACACACGCTTTTCTTGGAATCGGTTGATCAAGTGCGAGCTGTTCAATTGTGAAATCCAAAGTGCACGGTCGTCTTGACCTGCGTTTTGCATCAAAAGATTGAAATCATCACTCGCTGTTAAAGCGGGAAGAATAACTCCACCATAGTTGTAGTTGCCAATCAATTCGTCAGTGCGAACATCGTTGTCAAAACTTACAATTTGGAAGATGGCTTCTGGGTTGCCAAGAGCGGTATGATCTTCAATAGAAGGAAAACGATCTACGGTGTCAGACATCGCGAAGGCGCCGCTGTTAACGATTTCATCTACAAACGAAATCGTTTCTTGAAACTTGTTCATTTGGAAATTCACCATGGCCAATGCGCCAGCTGCTGAATAACGATTGGCATAAATACCATTAGAAGCGGGCAAGTTGTTGTAGGCAAAAGAAAGATCGTTCACAATGAAGTCATACACTTCGGCAACGGTGTTACGCGGAAGCGGATCATTAGAAGGCTCATCGCGGATAATGATACCCAAGTGAGAGTTGCTAGAGGAATAACCATACGGTTGAGCCCACAACTTGCACACGTGCCAGTGGCACCAAGCACGAATGAATCGAGCTTCAGCTTCCATGCGGTTACGATCAGCCTCCGATAAATCGGGAATCAAATCGAAGTTGGCCAAAAGTGAGTTGCAACGATAAATCGTGTAGTAGAAATCGGCATACACACCATTGGGAGTAGGAGTGAAGAAGTCAGTCGTACGATCAAATACACGTTGATAGTCTGTATTAGAAGTAGGACGAGCCAAGTTATCGCTAAGCAATTCTGACATGTTTTGATAACTGCCATCAAATACGTTGGCCATTACATCATAACAGCTGTTCAACAAGCGTTGAGCATCATCTGTTGAGTTCAAGGCATCTTCTGCGAGAATCGCTCCACTGGGCGGATACTCGAGAAGTTTGTTACATGAGGTTGCTCCAATTCCGAATGCAACCGCTAGAAGGAAAAATTTAAGAGATTTCATAGTGCGTTCGGTGATTAGAAGTTAGTGTTCAAGCGAATGTTAAAGCTGCGCTCTTGCATTGGCGTGAGGTAAGTTACGTTTGGACTCAAGTTACGGTCTTGTGCATTTTCAAAGTCACGCACTACTTCTGGATCTAATCCAGGGAAGTTGGTAATGGTGAATAGGTTGGTAATACTTAGACCTACTGAAAGGTTGTCTAAGCCCATACGAGCCGCCACTTTGTTGTCAAAGGTGTAATCCAAGGCCAAGTTGCGCAAACGCAAGAAATCAGCGTTATATACAAATTGAGAGGTGTTCCACCATGGACTTTCCAATCCGTAGGTGTTTTGATCCAATGTCAAACGAGAATAAGTAGCATCGTCACCTGGATTTCTCCAACGATCCAAAATTTCTTCACGCATGTTCCATTGTGTTACTACACCCAACTGACGTTTTGCTGAGCTGTCGAAAATCTTCGCGCCAAGGCTGTAAGTAAAGAGGGCAGATAAACGGAAGTTTTTGTAAGAAAGCGTATTGGTGAAACTACCAATGGTCTTAGGCAAACCGCTTCCAATGAATTTACGGTTGCTCAAGTTATAGTCGTAAGTCTCTTTACCTTCTTTATCCAAATACACGGGTAATCCACTTTCAGAGTCGATGTGAGAGAACTCTACCAAGTAGAATGAACCAATTGGCTTGCCAACGATAACACGAGAGTCGTTCGTACCACCTGATACGGCATCAGGAGTATAGTCACCGATGCTTACAAGTTCGTTGTAGTTTTTCGCAACGATGAACGTTGTTTTCCAATCTACCTTGGTTTGTTTAGTCCAGTGGATGTCCAATTTCAATTCAATACCGCGGTTGAGAATTTCTGCTACGTTATCCCAGTAATTAGTAAAACCAGTAGAAGCAGGTAATGAAACGTTCATCAATACATCTTTCGAATACTTGCGATAGAAAGAGGCAGTGAAGTTGATACGATCTTGCCAGAAGCCACCTTCTAACGAAATGTTGGTGCTGCTGGTGGTTTCCCAACGAAGATCGGGGTTACCAGCTTGAGTAGGGTAGAGAATAGGAAGTTGGTTGTACAATGTTCCGTTGTCGCGCGCTGAGTACAAGGCAAACTGAGCATTACCGGGAATGTCAGAGTTACCCGTTAAACCCCAGCTGCTACGAAGCTTTAAGAAGGTCAAGGTATTGTTGCCTTTCAAAAAGTCTTCTTCAGAAATAATCCAAGCACCAGATACTGAAGGGAAGTTACCAAACTTGTTGTTTTTACCAAATCGAGAAGATCCATCCGTACGGAATGTACCTTCTACAAAGTATTTGCCTTTGTAATCAACTTTTGCTTTGGTGAAAAATCCGAGGAAGGTGAATCCTGTTGGATTGCTCATCGTACGCATCAAGTTGGGAGTATCGCTATCAATATCATTGATGTTGTTATAGCTTTCATCCAATCCACCGGCATAATCAGAAAAAGATTGGGTAACGCTACGCTGCAACTCATGACCAATCAAAAGTGATCCGTTGAGTTTTTCACGAATCTCTTTCGAGTATTCGGCAGTGATGTTGTAACTGTAGTTACGAACGAGGTTACGGCTCGAGTTGAAGTTACCTTGACCATTCCCTAAGTCGAAAGTAGAAGGGGTGAGTTTGTTTTCACCAATTTGCATGAAGTCCAAACCACCTGTACCTACAATGAAGAGGTTTTTCATAGGCATGTAAATCACACGGCCTGTATTGATGTAGCGGTCTTCAATGGTCGCCCATTTCAATTGATTGCGGTAGGCTACTGGGTTTTTGGTTCCACCAAATTCATCTTTCCAATAGTAGTAATCGCCTGGTTTATTTACCACCTCACCGTTTGCATTGAATACGGTGTCAGTATGGTAAACAGGATAGTAAGGAAGTGCATTAGACATGGCATCGCCCAATCCACCGCTCCATGCAGCATCTACACGGTTGTTGATACCGCGCGTGCCCGAAAGGGAAAGGTTAATCTTTAATTTTTTACCTATTTTGAATTCAGGATTTACACGCGCAGAAAGACGTTTGTAACTATTACCCAATAGGAAACTTTCGTTGTTGTCATAACCTACAGAGAAGTAAACATTGGCTTTATCGCCACCATAACGCGCACCGAAGTTCACGCCTGTTTTTACGCCTTGTCCAACAGTTTGATCTACCCAGTCGGTATCTGTTTTCATCGCCTTTTTGTAGGCAGCTTCACGGGTAGCGGCATCATCAGTGGCAATGGTCATGTTGGGCAACCATACATAACCTGTTCCACCATCATTTTCCCACGCCTCTTGACGAATACGAAGGTATTGTTCGGTATTCAACATGTTGGGCATAGAAGCAGGAGTAGAAAGACCGGTGTTTGCTGAGAAGTCAAATTTCCATCCTTTTTCTTTGGCGCGTTTGGTGGTTACAATGATTACACCGTTAGCTGCACGTGAACCGTATTCACCAGCTGCGGCAGCATCACTGCGCACTTCAATGCTTTCAATATCGTTAGGGTTGATAGAAGCCAATGGGTTGTTGTTCAATGCACCACTATTTCCGCGAAGGAAATAGTCTTGTGTCATCGGAATACCATCGATAATATAAAGTGGGTCACCACCCGCTGAGATGGAACTAATACCGCGAATACGCAGTACCGAACCAGCGCCAGCAATACCACTCGACTGGGCCACTTGCAATCCAGCAGCCTGACCTTGCAATGCCGATTCGAATGAAGGCGTGCGAATGCCCGCAATGTCTTTACCGTTAATCTTCGCCACCGATCCAGTATTCGGACGATTGCGTTCTACACCATAACCTACAATTTCGATATTGTCTAAGGTTACTTCATCGGGCATCATGCCCATGTTGATTTCAAGATTTTGTCCTGCCGAAAGATTGACAGTCTTGTACATTTTCGTGTAGCCGGTAAATGCAAACTCTACTTCGTGTTTACCGACTGGAAGATCTAAGCGGTATTTACCGTCTAGGTCAGTCGCTACACCTTTGCCGAGTGTTTTAACGGATACCACCACCCCAAGAAAGGGCTGTTTGTTCTCATCTGTTACCACACCACTGATCGATTGAGCAAAGCTCGTAGATGCGGTGAGCAGTAAGAACAGGAGTAGAAGGAATGAGTAATTTCTTCTCATGTTTGGTTAAGGTATTGGATTGGTTTTGGCTATAAAACAGGTCAAACTTAACGTTTTTTTCGTAAACGTGTTATTTGTACACTAAGTCTTTTTTAAAAAAAATACCACAAACTTTTTAACGGTCGTTTGGCCCCTCTCAATCCCAATCCCAATCCCAACCCACGTCTCCACCCCCGACCTACGCTGCGCTTCAGTCGGGGTAAGACATAGTTTTCTCATTCTCATTCTCATTCTGTTTCCCATTCTCATTCTGTTTTCCACTCCCCACTTCTCGTGCACTCTAGATAAAAAAAAAGGACCTCCATAGGAGGTCCTTCATTGTGATGTAAAATCGTGATTCATATTACCCCGACTGAAGCGCAGCGCAGGTCGGGGGTGGAGATGAAGGCCCGACGTCAGCGCAGTCCGGCGCTAGATACGCTGGCCTCATGCTGGCGACAATGACTATCTACTCAACATGACCAGTGTAGTCAATACAGTATTGGGCTGCTGAACGCGCACCAAGTATTCTCCGTTCTGTAATCCTTTTGATGCGAGATCAATTTGTACCTGCTGAATACCAGTTCCCAAATTAACGGTAGCGATATCAGCTACTTTACGGCCAGTCAAGTCAAATAACTCTACTTGAACTTTTCCGGCTTGAGTCATCTCAAAGTTTACAGTCAAACGATCTTGTGTAGGATTAGGATATGCCATAATGCTTGCTCCTGCAAACTGCATAACCTCTTCTATGCTCGTACTCAAATCGGGCGCTGGAAGCTGAACATCCGTGTAAATGTGATATTCTCCTGGAGTATAGGCAAAGGCGTTATTCAAATCAGTCACTTGGAAGGAAGTGCCGGTGTAGTAATCATACCAAGTTCCAGTATGTGAAAATCCCGGAACCATATTAATTCCAACTACATTGAAGTTGCCTACTATCACAGCATCCATGGTGCTACCATCCAAGGTCATTCGTTTTCCAAATCCACCGAGGTCAGTAGTGTAGTTGGTAGTAGAAAAGGTTTGGTAGTCGCGCTTGAGTTTGTTCAATGCAGAAACGACTTTGTACACTCTTAGTCGGGCTTGTGCTTCAAAATAATCCCAACGAACAGGCTTCGCAGCGGTGCGACAGTCGGGCGATATAGTTACGCCATCTGAACAGGTGTTGATAGAATAGTCATATCCTAATTCACCAAATTGCCAAATCATGTGTGGCCCAGGAATAGGAATAAGCAGGTTGTGTGCAAGCTCTTGACGGGCTAAGGCAGTATTCAAATTTTGAACATCATAAGAACCATTGCTGTTACCGAAGTTGAGGTTTTTGTACATCAATCGTTCTTCGTCGTGGCTTTCTCCATAAGAAATCAAATGGGGTTGCGACCATCCACGTGCTTGATAACTAGCCCAAGTCAAATCGCTGCTATATCCCATGCTCGCTTCTTCGTATTGGGTCGTCATTTTTCCCCAAGGCATCATACCTGTGTTAGCAAGTACGGTTTCTTCTGGGTTGTCAGAGAGGTGCTCTAATATGCAGTAAGAACCAGGTTCTGTGGTTTGCATGTGTGAGTAGTAGTCATTCCAAATGGCTACGCGACTGGCGTCATAGGCATTCCATGCACCAATGTTGCCCAAGGTATTGTTTTGTGTAAATCCTTTCGACAAGTCGAAACGGTAACCGTCAATGTGATATTCATCCATCCAGTGACTGATCACGCGTTTTGTGAAAGCGCGAGTACGAGCACTTTCGTGGTTCATGTCATAACCAACATTAAAATCATGCTTCGGAGTGGGGTTAAACCAAGGGTTTTCAGCCGTCGTCTGTCCATACTGGCCTGCATTGGGATCAAAATACATGCGGACCATCGGGCTTTGTCCAAAACTATGATTAAGGGCAATGTCCAATACCACGGCTATTCCGCGGTTGTGACATTCGTTCACCAACTCTTTTAGCTTGTCTGCTGGCCCGTACATTTTATCTGGAGCGAAATAGAAAGAGGGATTGTATCCCCAACTGTCATTTCCTTCAAATTCATTCACTGGCATCAACTGTAAAACCGTAATACCCAAATTTTCAATGTAGTCCAAGCGATCTATAATGGCTTGGTAAGAACGTTCTTCGGTGAAGTCGCGCACCAAGCATTCATACACCACAATCTTATTTTTTGCTGGACGCGTAAATCCGCCATCTGTCCAACTGAAATTCGGTTGATTGATTTGGAATACACCCACTGGTTCGGTGGTTAGTCCTACCGGATATCCGGTCATGTTCGGATAATTCGCTTCGGGTATCCACTGATCATTCCAAGGATCAAGTACCTTCTCGGTGTAAGGATCGGCTATGCGCATGCCTTCTTGATCAATATAGTACTGAAAACGATATTCCACCGATGGATCGAGGTTCGGGATTTCAATCCAATAAGTAGCTCCATCTGGCGTACGATTCATCAAATAGTCAAGATCCAATTGCCAGTTGTTGAAATCACCAATAACAAAAACAAAATCTTTGTTCGGTGCATACAGCTGCAAGCGAACGGTATTCGCGCCTACATAGTTAATACCATCAATGGTTCCGGATGGTGAGGCCACCACGTTAGGTGTGGGTAAAATGATAATAGTAGCCGTATCGGTGATGGTTTCAGTGCCGTTATTGGCTACCAATTCCAACACATATTCTCCCGATGCACTTTCTTGAAAATTATATTGCAATGAAGTAGAAGCGCTCGCGCTGCTTACTTCTGTGCCATTAACCAAAAGGCTTAAATCAGCTGCTTCAGAGGCTTGTGCTGATATAGAAACCAATTGCCCTGAATTGACAATTTGACTTTCCAGGTTAGGGCTAACGAAGGCTGCGTTAAATCCTGAATCATACAATTCGAGATAAATGTCGGTGCCATCCGCATTGCGTCCTACTAAAGTACCATTGCTGTTGCGAAACACAAAGGTGAGGCGCGTAGGTATTTCTCCGTTGTTCAATCCATAAAAGGTAGAAGGATTGATCGTAATGCGATGGGTATTTTGAGCAATGCTCACAGGTGTCATAGCCACGTTAGGGTCTGAGGTACCCCAGTTGCCTTGCACGTGCTGCCAATCGTTGAGATTGGAACTATTCTGCGTGATACAACCCGTATGAGCAAAGAGTGGAAACACGCCCGCCAATTCACCATTTCCTAAGTCGGCATCATAAAAAATAGTGATGTCGTCATACATAGTAGGAAAGGGGGGGTCAGTCGTTAAAATCTGTGACTGAACAGGGATGTAAAGCGCGAGTAGGGTTGAAAATAAGAGGAGTTTTGTCTTCATTCGATAGGGTTGAATCTGGCCAAATATAGGAAAGTGTGTATTGTACACCAACTATTATTGGTTTCCATCTGTTAAATTACAAATGCAGCTCTTTACACCCTGCTTCACAACATTTTTCTTTTCGTTAAAAATCTTTTTTTTATTTCTCACGAAAAGAGGTTTGCTTTGCACAACCCCTTCAAATTATTACCGATATGATCTTATTAGACGGTGTTCGCATTTCCAATGAAATAAAAGCTGAGCTAAAAGAAAAAGTAGCGCAGCATGTTGCTGAGGGGAATCGAGCGCCGCATCTGGCCGCCGTTTTAGTAGGGGAAAATGGAGCCAGTCTAACGTATGTTTCCGCTAAAGTGAAAGCTTGCGAAGCGGTAGGTTTTTCTTCTACACTGGTTCAAAAGCCTTCTTCTATAACCGAAGCGGAATTGCTAGAAGTGATCGAAGGGTTGAATAACGATCCTGCTATCGATGGCTACATTGTTCAATTGCCACTGCCTGATCATATCAATGCCGAAAAAGTACTGTTAGCAGTAGATCCATCGAAGGATGTAGATGGTTTTCATCCCACCAACGTAGGGCGCATGACCTTGAATTTGCCTTCTTATTTGCCTGCCACTCCTGCAGGGATTGTAGAACTGTTGCGTCGTTATGAAATTGAAACCTCTGGCAAGCACTGCGTTGTTATTGGTAGAAGTCATATTGTAGGTTTACCGATGGCAATCTTGATGCAGCGAAACGCCAGTCCTGGAAACTGCACCGTTACCATTACCCACAGCAGAACAACCAACTTGGCAGATATATGCCGGAGTGCCGATATCATCATTGCTGCTTTGGGAAAACCGGAATTTTTGAAAGGGGATATGGTGAAAGAAGGCGCGGTGGTAGTAGATGTGGGAATTACTCGCGTAGCCGATTCTTCGAAAAAAAGTGGTTTCCGATTGGCGGGAGATGTTCATTTTGATGAGGTAGCTCCTAAATGCAGCTATATCACTCCAGTGCCAGGTGGGGTAGGCCCAATGACCATCGTATCCTTGATGATGAATACGCTGAATGCCAAAATCAATCGCCCTTTTTAGTCAACTCCTTCTTTTTCAGCGCCTCTATTTTCCCGTTCAGCCTTTTTGAAGTAGCCTCATCTGTACTTCTTTGATGGTGTGAAATCCCTTGTCCTTATTGGGTTTGTGGCGTTTAGTCTGGTTTAATGCGTTGATCTGTTGAGCGTTAATTCGGTTAGTTATTGAAACATGTTGATTTTGAGTAGGGTATAAACACTTGAAACCTGCAATTCATGCCTTCGCCTCTATGCAGGGTTAACGGAAATTTTAACCCAAAACAACGAGAGTCATGTACGCAACCAAACTCCAGTTTACCACAGTAAAGAAGTACTTAATGTGGTCAGTAACTTTAGTCAGTATTTACTGCCTGCTTAAACAGTAGATAGCTGAAAGTAAATGGTCTCCCACCTCTTTTGAGCCATTCAAGTACTGATTGTGAGTAGAGTAAGATTCCAATCTTCAGGCATTTCTTCTATAATAGTTCTAGCCATTTTTCGTTACCTATGCAACCGCCTCGAAAAAAACTGCAATTTTTTTGAAACCAATTCAGTCGTGCTGCCGTTCAAATGATAAACCAACATGACTGACTTTAAACAAACAACCACATGAAAAATGCTCAAGACTGGTCACACGCAGTACTCCAACGTTTGATCATCGTATTTTTAGGATTGCTTACACTCGGTGTATTCATGCAATCTTGTGCGTCAACCTCTCACGCTAGCTGCGCTGCGTATGACAAGGTTGAGGTTCAGAAACATTAACCCATAGCATTACCGACCTATAAAAACAGGCTATATCGGCTAAACCGATTTAGCCTTTTTTTTTGCTTCTAAGAGTTGTTTTTGAATGGCGATCGCTTGTCGGGCTGGCTCTACATCATGCACCCGAAGAATAGCCGCTCCTCTTTCTAAGGCTGCCATGTGAACTGCCGTAGTTCCATAAATTACTTCTTCCGCAGATCTGTTAACGGCATTTTGAATCATTTTTTTTCGACTAACCCCCACAAGCAGAGGACATTGAAAAATATGCAGTTGCTCCAATTCCTCGAGCAAGGTGTAGTTATGCTCCAAGGTTTTCCCAAAACCAAATCCAGGATCTATCCAAACATCGCCGATGCCCATTAATCTTAATTCATTGATTTTCTGAGAGATGAATTTGATGACTTCTTGTGTTACATGAGTATAGGTAGGCGCTTTTTGCATCGACTGTGGTTCGCCCTGCATATGCATCAGCACATAAGGCAGTCCTAACTGCGCGGTTGTAGGCAATAGGGTTTCATCTATCTGGCCGGCAGATACGTCGTTTACCATCGAAATTCCAAAAGGTTGAACCGCCTTTACAACGGAGCCATAAAAGGTGTCAATGGATAACAAGGCATTCGGAAAGGCTTGATGGATAGCTTCTACCACCGGAACAACCCGATCAATTTCTTCATTGGCTTCAATACGAGTTGCCCCAGGGCGAGTGCTTTGCCCACCTATGTCCAAGATATGAGCGCCTTGCTCCAGCATTTCGCCAGCGCGGTCAACTGCTTGTTGACTTACTCTACTGTGCGCAAAAAATGAATCTGGCGTGGCGTTGATAATAGCCATAATCCAAGGTTCTTCTTGTGTAACCAGTCGACCGTTGAAGGAATGAGTGAAAGAAATTGTCATAATTGGTGGTTTGGTGGCGCTTCGTGTGCAAATTTGCCTACAAATTTTTTTACCGAGTGCAAAAGACATCTTCTCAATTTGATTTGGTCGTTAATCACTGCCGCGAACTTTTTGTCAAAAAGACCAAAGACTACGGCACCGCTTGGCGCATCTTACGCATTAGTAGCTTAACGGATCAAATCTTTATCAAAGCCAATCGCATTCGTACACTCGAAATGGTAGGCGAAAGTAAGGTAGGCGATGGCATAGAAGGTGAGTTTATCGGAATTCTCAATTATGCGGTTATGGGATTGATCCAACTGGAACTCCCTACTGATGAGACCATGGAACTTCCTGCTGAGAAAGCGGTTGATTTATACGACCAGCAAATCAAAATCACCAAAGACTTGATGATGAAAAAAAATCATGACTATGGCGAAGCGTGGAGAGATATGCGCGTATCCTCTTTCACCGATTTGATTTTGATGAAGCTGTTGCGCATCAAACAAATTGAAGACAATCAGGGAAAAACAATCGTGAGCGAGGGAATTGACAGCGGTTATCGCGATATCCTTAATTATGCTGTTTTTGCTTTGATAAAAATGGAAGAAGCGCGTTGATTTGGTTAATGCGAGGTTAAACCTCTTGATGTGAAACAACTCCAGTGGCTTTTTTGCCGACTGATAATAAATAAAAAACAGAACCTTTATGAAGTTAGTCATTACCATTTGCCGAATAGTTGTGGGCTCGCTATTCATTGTATCAGGTTTGATCAAAGTGAACGATGCAATTGGTTTCTCCTACAAGTTAGAAGAATACTTCAGTGAAAAGGCCCTCGGTTATCCCGAACTGCTCCCTTACGTATTACCGATTGCTATTTTCATCGTAGTAGGTGAGGTGCTATTGGGTGTTGCGACCTTACTTGGTGCTTGGCCAAAACTGACCAGTACACTCATTCTCAGCATGACCTTGTTTTTTACCTGGTTGACCTATTACACTTGGCAGTGCGATCCTCTTTCATTAGGTATTTTCGAATCGATTGATGGCACTTTGTATATCGATAATCCAGAATGTGTGCTCACCTGTGGTTGTTTCGGCGATGCATGGGTGCTTACTCCTTTCGAGTCTTTTTTGAAAGACTTATTCTTATTGCCTTTTGTATTGCCTTTCTTCATCGCTGCTTGGATGAAAAAGGTTCCGCTCAACTCTTATAAAGAAGATCTGTATATCGGTATTGCCTCTGTGGTAGCCGTAGCTGCTTTTTCCATCAAGATGTTTAATTGGTCTTTCCCTGTGTTGTTTGTCGTGGTGGCAATGGCCGTGGGTGTGGCAATTAAAAAGTTTTCAAAGGAAAAACAATACCTCATGGCTTTGGGTGTATTAGTGCTTACTTCCTATTTGCAGTACTACACAGTGGTGCATTTGCCCATCAAAGATTTCCGCGCTTATGCGATTGGTCAAGACTTGGTGCATAACATGAAGTCAGCTGAAGAGCTTGGACTAGAGCCGCCAAAAACGGTTCAGATGTACACCTTGGTACATTCGAAAACAGGCGAGGTGAAAGAGATCGATAGCGATACCTATGTGGCTACTGAGATTTGGAAAGACACCAACTGGGTGATGGATAAAAACAAAACCTATGCGAAGAAAATCAAAGATGGTTACGAGCCTAAGATCCTCGACTTTTTAGCCTTAGATATGGATGGTAATGATTTGAAAGATTCGTTGCTTCAAATGGATAAGGTATTCCTTGTGGTCCTTTGGAACCCAGAACTAGCCAATAAATCGCCTTTAAAGAACATTGCCGATTTTGCCAACAAGGCACAGGCTCAAGGAATCAAGGTTTATGGATTTTCTGCTGCTGACTATGATGCCATAGAGAATCTGCGCCACGAACATCAACTGGCTTTCCCGTTCCTTCAAGGTGACGAGAAGGTGTTAAAAACAATGATTCGCGCCAATCCGGGTGTTATGTACTTGGAAAAAGGAAAGGTGATCAATATGTGGAGTGGAGTAGATGTCCCCACGAATTATGAAGAAGCCTCTGCTAAGGGCTTTCAACCATAAACTTCAAAATCCCGTCCAAGTGACGGGATTTTTTTTTGAGTATTCAAGAGGCCATAGTGCATCGTTAATAAGTTCCCGAACCCTCATTCGGCGACTTCTTCTTTTTGCTGTTTTTTAGCAACGCAATGGGAAAATTCATTCGGCAAAAATTGACTTACGGTTTGCTCGTTCTTTGGGGCGTAGTAACCGTGGTTTTTTTTCTTTTCAATTTGTCCCCTGCCGATCCGGTGCGCAACCTAGTGGGCGAAAATGCACCCGAAGAAGTGGTGCAAAATATTCGTCGCAAGCTTGATCTCGACTTGCCTCTTTTGCAGCGGTATGTGTTATACCTCAATGATCTTTCTCCTCTATCTATTCATAATCCGAGCAATGCTGAAAGCCGCATTTACTTTGATCCAGCCCTGCAAAAAGGTTGGTTGATCCACCTCAGTGAGAATAGCGCTGTAGCCATCAAATCGCCTTACCTCAAACGTTCTTTTATCTCTGATAAAAGTGTTTCAGAAATATTAGGCAGTGTTATTCCTGGTACTGTGGTACTCGCTGTTTTATCTATCGCCTTGGCTTTGGCTCTTGGCTTATGGCTCGGTATAGTAGCGGCACAAAATAAAGACACCTTCTTTGATCGGTTTATTCTCATCGTTTCCGCACTAGGAATGTCAGGCCCTTCATTTTTTGTGGCCATTTTAGTGGCTTATTTAGGTGCCATTCTTTGGAAAGATCAAATCGCCTTTCCCTATGCTTCTGCGGTACTGGTCTTAATGGCTCTTGTTGTTTATTTTTTACCCAAATGGAAATTCATTCAACCAGCATGGCTATTGATAGCGGCTTTGGCTTTATGGGCCCTTTCGCCTTTCGTGCCTCAACCGATGATTTTTTTGCCCGGCACAGGACTCAATATGACGGGAAGTTTGTACAGTGTAGATGTGTGGCAGGGAGAGTACTTTGATCCGGTGAATATGATTTTACCGATTGTTACTCTCATGATTCGTCCGTTGGCCGTTATTGTGCAGTTGACTAGAAGTTCTATGCTAGAAGTCATGTCGCAAGATTACATTCGCACGGCACGCGCCAAGGGCTTGTCCGAACATCGAGTTATCTACGGCCATGCACTGCGCAATGCACTGAATCCAGTTGTTACCGCTGTTTCCGGATGGTTTTCATCCTTATTGGCGGGTGCTGTTTTTGTAGAGTTTGTATTCGGTTGGAAAGGTCTCGGCCAAGAGATGTTTACGGCCATCGAAAAACAAGATTTACCGATTGTGATGGGAGGCGTCATCATCATCGCCGCCGCTTTTGTAGTCATCAACTTACTCGTCGATTTGATCTACGGATGGATTGATCCTCGCGTTCGGATTTAACGGTTGGAATAGTTTTGAGCGGCCTCATTTAATATGCCTACCATGCGTTTGGCCATCACATTAAAGTAACGCTTCGTTCGGTAAGCTACCACCCATTCTATACCGCGCACAGCATTGGTTAAAAACACTTCGTCTGCTGCTAGTAAGTTCTGAGGGTTCAAGGTGCACTCGTACACTTTGATTTTATTGTCTATGGCTAGGTTGATAATGTTCATGCGCATAGTGCCCGCCACTGGCCCGTCTTGCAGCGATGGGGTGTACAGCACGCCATTGGAAACAATGAACAAGTTGCTCGAAGTGGACTCGATAATGGCTTGCTTGGTGTTTTGTATAAGGGCATCGTCCAATCCTTTTTCCCTGGCCGAAAGGGCCGCCATGATGTACAACTGTGAGTTCAGTGTTTTGAAAATGGACAGCTTGTGAATTTCCTTTTTGAAGTCAGTGAAAATGTCAACGGTTTTACCAACGGGATTTAAAACATATTCATTATCGATCAGCGGTTCTGCTTCGATGTAGTAGCCTAAATCGTTATCTTTTGGGAGGTAAAAACCAGTTGATTTTCTGAAAAAGGTAACACGTACTCTTCCGCCGCGAGTGATTTGATTGCGCTGAAGTAAGCCTTGAATTTGGTTCGAAAGACTTTCCATGGAAAAATTGGCGGGCATTTCCATCTTCAGGTTTTTGATCGAATCCTCTATCCGCGAATAGTGGTTTTCGAGAAACAAAGCCTTGCCGTTAATCACACGCATAGACTCAAAGAAGCCGTCTCCAAATCGAAACGCGCGATTGTCTTTGGTGATGAACGCTTGATTTTCGTTCACATATTCTCCGCGGTGATAAACGTAGCTCATGCCTAATCCAGTTGCTTTACGTATTCCAATAAATTGCCATTTACCGGCAGCAATATACCACGAACACCAGCTCCATTAGCACAGATGATATCGCGATCGCGGTCACCAATCATGACGCTCTTCGCAGGATCTATCTGATAGCGAGCCAAAGCGCGTTCGACCATTAAACTGCCTGGTTTACGAGAGAGAGAATTCCCTAGATCAGGGTGATGCGGACTGTAATAAATGGCAGTTAAGCTTACGCCATTATCCTTGCACACTTGTGTAAAATGGGCATGGATTTGATCCACTGTTTCGGCCGTATAAAGGCCTTTTGCAATACCACCTTGATTGGTAATGAGTATGATTTTATAGCCTTTTTCTTGCGCCAATTGAAGCGCGGGAATTACTGTTGGCAGAATGTGAAACTCTTCCAAAGAATAGGTATAATCGCCGGGGTCGTGATTAATGACACCGTCTCTATCCAGAAAAAGGGCTTTGTTTTTCATCGCTGCAAATTAAGACTTTTAATGATGTTCTTGATAGTCATGTGTTTTTAAAAAACGATAGGTCAAAAACAAACACACAAAGCTCAATGCAGATCCCGTCAAAAAGGCTGCTCCTGGAAAATAAATGGGTGCATTATCTGCCGTGAAATAGGAGAACAAATTCGTCATCAACAAAGGCCCAACCACGGATGTTACACTGATCAAGCTGGTCAATGCACCTTGCAGTTCGCCTTGTTCATTGTTGGGTACTTGCGATGATATGATACTTTGCAGTGCAGGCCCACATATTCCTCCTAAACAATAGGGGATAAGTATGGCGTACATCTGCCAACCAGAATGGGCAAAGGCAAATAGAGCCATGCCTAACGCATACAACAGTATTCCTACATAAACGGAACGCTTTGTCCCCAAGCGAGGTGTAATGACGCGTATCAATAATCCTTGTACCAAGGCGATCATTAATCCTACAAATGCGAGCGACCAGCCCACTTGTGCTTCGTCCCAGCCCATTACTTCCATGGTGAAAAAGTTCCAGGTACTTTGGATGGCATGTGAGGCGATGTAGATCAAGACAAAAGAAATGATCATTCCACTCACCACGGGATATTTGCGCAGCTGCTTCAGCGAACCCAGTGGATTGGCGCGTTTCCAGCTAAAGGGTCTTCTGTTTTCAGGAGCCAGTGATTCGGGTAAGATGAAATAACCGTAAATGAGGTTGAGTAAAGAGAAGATGGCTGCTGCGATAAAGGGGGCTTGGGTGCCATAGCTTTTACCCAAAACACCGCCAATGAAAGGTCCAATGATAAAACCTAAACCAAAGGCTGCACCGATCATCCCAAAGTTGGCTGCTCGTTTTTCGGGTGTGGAGATATCAGCGATGTAAGCAGAAGCTGTGGTAAAGCTAGCTCCCATGATTCCGCTAACAATTCTACCTACAAAGAACCACTCAATACTGGGAGCAAAAGCTAGAAAGAGATAGTCTAATCCTAAGCCCAACAAGGATATCAAAAGGATAGGACGGCGGCCATACGTGTCGCTGAGATTGCCCAATAGAGGCGAAAACAAAAACTGCATCAAGGCATATACACCAATGAGCCAGCCACCATAAACAGCGGCATCGCTCATATCGCCACCGATCATTTTTGAAATAAGACTTGGAAAAACGGGGATGATAATTCCAATGCCTATCACATCAATGAGCAGCGTAATAAAGATAAAAAGAATAGCCGGTTGTCTTCCAGAAGTAGTGGGTGTAGTCATAATCGACCGCAAGATGGCGACGGAAAAGTGATTTTAAGCAATTCGTTCACCATTTTTTACTTCTTTCATGGGACTAAGCAATACCACGCTTCCATCAGAAGCCATGCTGCCGAGCACAAGACACTGACTCATCCATGGTCCTATTTGTTTGTCGGGAAAATTGACCACAGCCACAATCTGTTTACCGATGATTTCTTCAGGACGGTGATGAACGGTGATTTGAGCGCTCGATTTTAGAACGCCAATTTCCTCCCCAAAATCAATGTGCAGCTGATAGGCGGGTTTGCGAGCTTCAGGAAAGGGTTGCGCATGAAGGATAGTGCCTACACGAATGTTCACGCGTTCGAATTCACTCCAATTCAGATTTTTTTCCATCGTCAATAAATAATGATTACCCGTACGAAGGGGAGCACCAAAATAAGGGGCTTTCCTTTATTTTCGCAGCATGAACCCGCTAGATTTTCAAGAGTTTCCAGCCACTTCTTTGGAAGATTGGAAAAAACTTGTTTCAAAAGAATTAGGCGAAAAACCTCTCGAGTCTTTGCAATGGAATACGGGATTGGGTTTTTCATCAGAAGCCTACTACACCGGCCCAGTAAAAGCAACGACCATTGGAAATAGAAAGCCTTGGGAAATTGCACAATACCTGCACGATAGCGATAACCAAATAGCGCTTGATTGCCTTTCCGGCGGCGCGCAATCGTTGGTGTGGGCTCGTGAGCCCCAGTCGCTCGATAGTGCGTTGAAGGGGATTTTCTTAACCTACATCAGCTCGCATTTCAGTGGAATGAAGAATGCGGTGGATTTTAATCACACTTGGCTAGCCTATTTGCAAGCGAATGGTTACGATAGCAAACAGATCAATGGTTCATTAGCGTTCGATGCTTTTTTACAAGGTGCAGATGAGGCTAGCATCATTGCTTTGGCTACGTCCTTTAAACATAATTACTCGCTTTTCCGTGTATTGGCTGCCAATGCCGATGCGTGGCATAATAAAGGCGCATCTCCAGTAGTTGAATTGGCCTACGCATTAGCAGCGGGTAATGAATACTTGCATGTGCTTACGCAAAATGGATTTACTGTAGATGAAGCATCTGCGATGATTCAATTCAACTTTGCAACGGGCAGTTCTTATTTTATTGAAATCGCCAAGTACCGCGCTTTTCGTCAGTTGTGGTCATTGGTAATAGAGCAATATCAACCAGTGCATCAATGCACTAAAAATGCCTTTGTTCATGCATCTACAAGCTTGTATTTACAAAGCGCTTACGATGGATACAACAATTTATTGAGAGCCACTACGCAAGCAGCATCTGCAATCATTGGTGGAGCGGATAGCGTGTGTGTAATGCCTTTTGATGCAGCCTTTGCAGAAGCAGGTAGTTCTTCCGCTCGCTGGGCGAGAAATATTCAGCATCTACTCCGTGAAGAAAGTTATTTTGACCAACTTCAAGATGCAGGAAGTGGTTCGTATTACATCGAAAATCTTACCTCAGAATTGGGGCAACAAGCGTGGTCACTCTTTCAAGAAATCGAAGAAATGGGTGGCGTAAAAAAGGGGATTGAAAAATTATCGACGCTTACGGAAGATTACGATCGTTTGCAGAAGCAAGCCATTGCTGAAGGTAAAAAAGTATGGGTAGGCGTAAACAAATACCCCAACAAACAGGAATCTTCCTATACAGGCAGCAACCATCGATTGGTGTCAGATTTTGAGTCGAATCGCAGCAAACAGGAGGCCTAAACATGAGAAAAGATTTTTCACACATAGCCTTCTCATCTGCGAAGCAAGAAGGAACTGAATATGGTCATGAGGGATTTGGTGCTGGTAAAGCGCCTTTCCTGCGCGGACCTTACGCGAGTATGTACAGCATACGTCCATGGACCATTCGCCAATATGCAGGTTTTAGTACAGCGGAAGCATCCAATGCTTTTTACCGTCGCAATCTAGCGGCCGGACAAAAAGGCTTGAGTGTGGCATTCGACTTAGCCACTCACCGTGGGTATGATAGTGATCATCCTCGCGTGGTGGGCGATGTAGGAAAGGCTGGAGTAGCCATCGATTCCATATTGGATATGAAGGTGCTCTTCGATCAAATTCCACTCGATCAAATGTCTGTTTCGATGACCATGAACGGTGCTGTTTTACCCATCATGGCCTTTTACATTGTTGCAGCAGAAGAGCAAGGTGTAAAACCAGAACAACTCAGTGGTACCATTCAGAATGATATCCTCAAAGAGTTCATGGTGCGCAATACCTACATCTATCCTCCTGCACCAAGTATGCGCATCATCAGCGATATTTTCGCTTACTGCTCGCAGAACATGCCGCGATTCAACCCCATTTCTATCAGTGGTTATCACATGCAAGAGGCGGGTGCTACACTGGAGATAGAATTAGCTTACACCTTAGCTGATGGATTGGAATATATCCGCAAAGGAATAGAAGCCGGAATGGATGTGGACAATTTTGCTCCCCGTCTTTCTTTCTTTTGGGCCATAGGTATGGATCATTTTTCGGAGATCGCTAAAATGCGTGCTGCCCGAATGTTATGGGCTAAACTCTTGCAACAGTTTAATCCGAAAAACCCGAAGTCTTTAGCGCTGCGTACACACTGTCAAACAAGCGGTTGGAGCTTAACACGCCAAGATCCTTTTAATAATGTGGCGCGAACGGCCATTGAAGCTTTGGCTGCTGCATTGGGCGGAACACAAAGTTTACACACCAACGCATTGGATGAAGCGATTGCTTTACCTACTGATTTCAGTGCACGTATAGCGCGTAATACACAACTCTTTTTGCAGGATGAAACAGATATCTGCAAAGCAGTAGATCCTTGGGCTGGTAGTTTTGAAGTAGAAAAGCGCACGCATGACATCGCCGAAAAAGCATGGAAGTTGATTCAAGAGGTGGAAGAGCTCGGAGGCATGACCAAGGCCATAGAGGCGGGCTTACCGAAATTGCGAATTGAAGAAGCCGCCGCTCGAAAACAAGCGCGCATTGATAGTGGCAAAGACAAAATTATTGGAGTCAATATTTTCCAAGTAGAAGAAAGGGAAGATATCGAAGTACTCGAAGTAGATAATACAGCAGTGCGCATCGCGCAAATTGAACGACTCAATGAATTGCGCGCCAATCGCGATGAAGCGGCTGTTAATAGTGCTTTGGAAGCCTTGACAGCTGCCGCTCAAAGTGGTGAAGGCAACTTACTTGAACTTGCGGTAAATGCAGCCCGTTTGCGCGCCTCTTTGGGTGAAATCTCCATAGCACTTGAAAAAGTGTATGGACGTTATGTAGCCAATATCCGCAGCGTGAGCGGAGTATATAGTGCGGAATCGAATATGGATAAAGACTTTGAAAAGGCTCGCCAAATGGCGGATGAGTTTGCAACCCTCGCTGGTCGCCGTCCGCGTATTATGGTAGCAAAAATGGGACAAGATGGTCACGATAGAGGAGCGAAGGTGATTTCAACCTCCTTTGCCGATATCGGATTTGACGTAGACATTGGTCCGCTCTTCCAAACACCTGATGAAGTGGCGAAACAGGCCATAGAAAATGATGTGCACATCGTTGGTGCATCCTCTTTGGCAGCAGGACATAAAACGCTCGTTCCTCAATTGATTGAGGAATTAAAGAAAATGGGTAGGGAAGATATTTTAGTGGTTGCAGGTGGTGTTATTCCCGAGCAAGACTATGATTATCTCTACCAAGCGGGTTGTGTGGGCATATTTGGACCAGGAACAAAAATTAGCCTAGCAGCGATTGATATTTTAGCTATTCTCATCAAAGGTTACTCAGCCGAATAAGGCTGGGTTAACCTTTGAAGCCTCTCAAAAACTCGTCGGTTTTCATTTTCTTTTTACCCTCGAGTTGTACTTCGGTAACGCTGTAAAAGCCGTCAGTGGCCGCGAATAGCAATTCTTTTTGATCAATAATTTTCCAACTGCCTGCTTCTTCTGAGTGGGCAGTTTTCTTTTTTATCCCCGCATAAATCTTAAAGGTCTTGCCTTGCAAGTCCGTAAAGGCTGCAGGGTAGGGCGATAGTCCTCTTACAAAGTTGTGAATCGCATCAACACTTTGGTTCCAATGTATACGACAGTCCTCTTTGAAAATTTTTGGAGCGTGAATAATCGATTCCCCTGACTGCACCAGCTCCTCTTGAGGAATGGCATCAGCTGTTCCGGCCTCAATTTTTTGTACTGTTTTAAGCAGTGTTTGAGCTCCCATGAGCATCATTCGGTCATGCACTTCTCCAGCGGTTTCATTTTCGTCAATGCCCATCTTTTCGCGTATAATTACTCGACCCGTGTCTATTTCATGTTGGAGAAAAAAGGTGGTGACTCCCGTTTCGTGTTCTCCATTCATTACTGCGCGATTGATGGGAGCGGCGCCACGGTATTTGGGTAGCAAGGATCCATGAAGGTTAATGGTACCCAAACGAGGCATATTCCACACCACCTCTGGAAGCATGCGGAAAGCCACCACTACAAAGAGATCTGCGGCAATTTGCTGCAGTTGATCAACGAACTCGGGTGCTTTGAGCTTTTCAGGTTGGAGCACCGGAATGTGTTGTGAAAGGGCATATTTTTTTACAGCACTCTCTTGTAATTGCTGACCTCTACCTGCTGGTTTGTCAGGTACTGTAACGATGGCCGCTACATCAAATCCGTCTTTCACCAAGGCATCTACCGCCGGAACGGCAAATTCGGGTGTGCCCATAAACACAATTCGTAGTCGTGAACTCATGTGGCAAAGATAGTATGCAGTTTCTTGTCTTATCTTTGCGCCATGGATCAAGAACAGATCAATCGACTGCGCGAAAAACTGAACGAAATTCACCGCTGGCCAAGTATCTATATGTTCAAGTTTATCTTGGCATCGGATGAAGAAAAAATTGCCTCACTCAAGATCATTTTCGGAGAAAGTGCTGAGTTTAAAGAACGGTTGAGTGCGAATGGCAAATACACCAGTGTTACAGTTAGGGAAATGATGTTAGATGCGGATAGCATCTTTGAACGTTACTTGAAGGCAGCCAAAATTGAGGGAATCATAAGTTTATAATCATGACATCAAAACTCGAATTACTCAGAAACGCACTATTGGTTACACTAGTACTGTTGTTGGTGTATGTGCTATATAAACGCTTGCTTTCTGTGGTGCGAAAAAATGAAATCTATGCAAAGCATCCTCCAATGGAAACGTCATTGTCCATCCAAGGAAACGAGGCTAAAATTCAACTGGAAATTAAGACTCCTGCATATGTGATCATTGAGGTGTTCGATGCCCAAAATAAAGGGATGTTTATAGTGACCGAGGGCGATCTTGCGGCGGGTAATCATGAATTTAGCTTCAGCACCCAGGCTTTACCCGAAGGCCGGTATTACTATAAAGTAACCAGTCCAAACGAAGAAGCTTCACAGTATTTTAGTAAATAATTGGAATGATCCAGATAGAAAAAGGGAACCCACATGAGGTTCCCTTTTTTCATGATATTTTTAGGTTATGCTACTAGTGGTTAGAAATTCACACTGAATCGCAAGTTGATGCGGCGTCCCGTTAAGTAGGTGGGCACCCCGTAGAGTTTGCCACTCACATCTTGTACCCATTGATGGTTGATCACGTTATTGTTGCCCAAAAGGTTGAATATTTCGAGCGAAATACTACTCTTTTCGATTTTACGTGAAAGGGCTGTTTGTTTCTTTTTGCCTGTAAACAAATCACGGCTAAAACCAACGTCTGCTCGCATATAAGAGCGTGTGCGGGCCACGTCTAAATAACGCTCACCAGCAGGTGGGCCATAGGGTACTCCAGTCGCAAAGAAAAGATTAAGCATCACTTTGTAAGCAGGGTTGCGAGGCATTTCGTCCAAGAAAAGCATGGAGAAACTAAATCGCTGATCGCTAGGACGAGGTATGTAACCTGGTGTTTGTAAGATGGAATCTACAGGTGTGTCATTCAAGGTAAAGCCTTGCTGAATGGTATCTCCATCGCTATTGAGGTAATAGTAGAAGTAATCGTCCACCAAATCTTCTTCTGTTTTTAAAACAGAAGCACGCACCCATGATTGCACCCCACGAATAAACTCACCATTCACCATCACATCCAATCCGGTAGCATATCCTTTTGCATTGTTTGTAGCAAAGTAACGTTGACGCACGTTTTCCAATTCATAGGGAATGAGGCTATTGAGCGATTTGTAATAGGCTTCTGTCACCAACTTGAATGGGCGATTCAAAGCGTGGAATACATAGTTCGCACCGGCAATGTAATGGATGCTTTTCTGGGCGCGAATATTCGGATTCACTTGTCCATCAAATCCGCGCATTTCTCGATAGAAGGGCGGTTGATAGTAATAGCCGATGGCTGCTGTGAGGACAATATCCTTACGCAAGGTTTTGGTTTTGCCATCTTTTTCCATTCGGTCCACCAACCACGTTGGGGTGTAGGAAAAATTGACGCGAGGACTGAACACTGTTTGGTCATTAAAGGTCCAGTGATTAGCGCGCACGCCAGCGGTGATCGATAGAATGTTACCATTCTCTAGAGTGCGGCGATAGGTGTCTTGAATGTATGCACTGATGCGCTGCGAGTACACGTCATTGACTGCTTTCACACGATCATCTAAGGCAATAAAATCGTTGTAAGGAAGATCGGGATTGGTGTAGCCCAAGGTATCATTCGGACGGGGTTGGGCGTAGCCCGCGCTGTCCAGTAAAGTCCATTCGTTCAGCTCATCATGAATTTTTTCCGTAACCCAGTCTGCTCCCCACTGCACCAGCTGGTTGCGGTTTTCAAATTCTTTGAATCCTTTGTGAGTAACGGAAAAAACAGTAGCGTTGAGTTCGTTACGCCCATGCTCGAGCGATCCACCAACACCTCTGTTGCGCAATACCTCACCGAATTCATCGCTGCCTAAATCGCGGTTGAGCTCATCAAGGCGATAAGCAGCGTCGATATCGAAACGTTCGGTTTCGTAAGTATTGAAGGCGCTGAAAATCAATTTCAACTGCGATGTTTCACTTGGGTTGTATCGGGTGGCAAAGGCGCCAAAAAAGGTTTCATAACGGGTAATTTCTTGTCCGTCGAAATAAACGGTTAGGCGCAATGCTTCATTGATAGAGCCCAAATCCGTTTCGCGAGTGGAAGGGATAAAGTTGTACCGATTGGCGCTGTAGTTACCTAAGAAACTAAATTCTAACGGCCCATATTTATTTCCAGGTCGGTAGGTAATGTAGGTTTGCAAATCGGTGTATCGCGGTCTGTAGTCGCCAGAAACGTCTAGCGAATTGAGCACATATGAATTGTCGCGGTAGCGAAATCCGGTATTGTGCGTGAGTGTATTTTTTTTGTTCGTGCCTTCTAGTTGCAATTGTGTTCCCAACAATCCGATTTGAAATGCACCACCGAAACTATCGGGGCGGGCATATTGAATGTCCAGCACGGACGACATTTTATCGCCGTATTTTGCTTGAAATCCTCCTGCACTAAAATCTACATTCGACACCATGTCGGGATTGGCGAAGCTTAAGCCTTCCTGCTGACCTGCACGTACTAAAAAAGGACGGTAAACCTGGATATCGTTTACGTAAACAAGGTTTTCATCGAAACTACCACCGCGAACGCTATAGCTTGAACTCAATTCCGACGGAAAGTTGACGGGCTGTTGGATCAAAAAGGCTTCTATCCCTTGATTTATGGTTGGCAGCCGCGTAGATAGATTAGTGGTAATCGGACGAATGCCATCTTCTCGTTTTCTTACATCGATGATTTCAATCGCCTCCCGTTCAAAGGTGTTGTCATAGATCACCTCTACCTCGCGGATTTCGCCGCTTTTTAGGGTAAAAAGTTTTTCCAGTTCTTTTCCTCCAATTCCTCGAAAAATCACGGCAACCGTTTGATCAGCGGGTAGAGTAATTCGGAAACGACCGTTTTCATCGCAGGCTGTTCCATTGGAGGTTGAGCCTTTTTGGGAGATGATAATTCCGGTAATGGTTTCGCCTGCGGCATTATGCACCACACCCATCAAGGTGGCTGTTTGAGCAGCAATACCAATAGGAAGGCTTAATAAGAGGAAGAGGCAAAAACGAATAAACATAAGGTGTCCAAAAGTAGGTCTTGGCAGCCTCAGAAACAGGAAAAAAGGGAAAAAATTATATGGAGATCAACAAAAATCTGCGATTTATCGCTTCATAGACTTCAAAAACTTGTTCCAACCATCGGCATTCAACAGGTTTCCTCCCGATTGGAATCCATTGTTATAACGAGCGGCAATATCGCGAGAAGCGTTCTGAGAAGCGCGGGTAGAAAAGTCGGCCATACCGTCGTATTGGGCTATACTCGCCATGGTTCTCGAGAAGGCAACATAATTGTCGCCAGGTAAATCAAGTGCCAATAATTCCGCTCCCAATCGGTGAGGAGCAGGGTATGGAAGTATGGTTACGGTGGGTAAGGTCAGTGTATCAAATTCCATAACTTGCACCAAAGAAAGATTGGCTTCGCCGGAGTTAGCTGGAATTTTAGTGTAACTGTTTTTAAAGCCTAAGCAGAAAAATTCAAGGGTATCGCCAGCCACAACAGGTAAAGTGAAGTAACCGTTACGATCGGTGTAAGTTCCCCGTTGATCGCGCGAACGAACCACTCCCACATAAGGAGCAGGGTAGAGTGAGTCGCCTACTAACACCACGCCCGATACTTGCACTACATGTTCTGTCGGATTCCAAGCGACTTTGGCTTGAGCGAATGAACCCAAGTAACACATCAGACCGGTGAGGAGTAGAAAAATGTTCTTCATCTATGACAAATGTAAGCTTTGATATGAGACGATGGTTCAAAAGAAATGTTACTTTCTAATCATCTATCAATTGGATACTGTTTCATACATTAGCCCCCTTGCCTAAAAAATAACGGGCAAGGAAGAAGAACGAAAAGCAATGGGGCTTTTTGTAAAATAAAAAATTGAAAAACATATGATGGATCAAATCAGAGAAAGCGCTGAATGGTTGAAAGCGCGCGGCATAGTAGATGCTGAAGTAGGAATTATCCTCGGCACGGGCCTCGATGGGCTAGCCAAACAAATTCAGGTAGAAAAAGAATTTAACTATAGTGTAATCCCCAATTTCCCTTTTGCGACAGTGGAGTTTCACTTTGGAAAACTCATTTATGGAACACTGGCGGGTAAAAAAGTATTGGCTTGCCAAGGACGTTTCCACTATTACGAAGGACATACCATGGATCAAGTGGTGTTACCTGTTCGGGTAATGAAGCTGCTGGGTGTTCAGTACGTATTCCTTTCGAATGCAGCCGGAGCCACGAATTTAAATTATAAAAAAGGCAGTTTGATGATGGTTGATGATCACATCAATCTGCAACCAGAAAATCCACTACGCGGACAAAACTTGGATGAATTGGGACCGAGATTCCCGGATATGTCACAGCCTTATTCTCCTAAATTGAATGGTTTGCTTCAGCAAATAGCCGCGGAAAAAGGAATCACACTTCATACCGGCGTATATGCTTCTGTGCTTGGACCTAATTTGGAAACGCGCGCAGAATATCGCTATTTACGCACCATTGGTGCCGATGCGGTGGGCATGAGCACAGTACCTGAAGTGATAGCCTGCAATCATATGTCACTTCCATGCTGCTGTGTATCGGTAATCACAGATGAATGCGATCCCGACAACCTCAAACCAGCAAACATCCAAGACATTATAGCCACCGCCAAAGCCGCGGAGGTGCAGCTCACGGATCTATATTGCGAATTGCTTCGCAGGATATAAGCGTTATTTGCAACTCGTTTCACATTTTATTTTCGACCTCACATCGAACAATTAAAAGAACCTTCACTGAAGGTTCTTTTTTTTGAAAAAATATTTACAGAACACAGCAAAAAACAAAGAAAGATTCTTACCCCGACTGCAGCGCAGCGAAGGTCGAGGGTGGAGACGAAGTCCCACCCATCACCCCATCTCCACAAAAAAGCGATCACTGCCCACATGCGATTCTGGACAGGCGAAAACTAGCACCAAGGTCTCATCTGACTCATTGAGTATCTGATGCACCACACCGGGCTCAATGTGAAAGCAATCTCCTTCTACAGCGGTAAATTTATCGGTCCAAACAGATTTCCCTTCTACGTATGGTCCTGTTTTCATCGTGCCAATGCCTTTTAAAATTTGATAGGCATCGATACCTGCGGTGTGATAGTGCGGTGTCAACTGAGTGTGCGGCGCGATATCAGCAACATAAACGGACAGGTCTTTATCCCCCGTGAGTTTAATGATCTTAATACCCGCATAATCGTCCATCGGCGCATCTTTGAGGGCGGTGTAAAGGTTAGTTTTAATCATAATAAAAACTTGAATCCTTACAAATCTAAAAACATTATCTCTTACGCGAGCGCAGCGAGTTCACCTACGAGCGCAGCGACTCCCCCCTTCCTATTTACCTTTGAAGAAAAAAAAGTTGAAGCATCCCTCAGTCATCACCTTTATCACCGCATTTCTATTATTAGCCTCAACGCTCCTCGGCCAATTACCTAACGTAGTATGGTCCAAAGTATGGAGCGAGTATGGCAATAACATGCGCATCAAAGATGCTGTGGTCATCGATGAGAAAGGTTCATTACTCGTGCTTGGTCAAGCGTGGACAAAGACTGATAGTATTGATCACCCAACAAGGCTTGCCGTTATTTCACCCGATGGAGAAATGAAACAAAGGAAAGCCATCGGCCGTGATGGCCGATTCAAAGGTGAACGGGCAAAATTGGATCGAATTGGCTATTACTACAATGATCGTTTAATACGTTTGTTGCCTTTCGAAAATGGGAACTTCTTAGCCATCGGTTTCAAAACTTCTGGATACTATAACCGGCATTTATGGATTGTAGAAGTGGATACTAATCTCCAAGTTTTGCGCGATTCTGTTTACATGAATTTGCCTATTTCAGACATCGGACCGTATCAAGTTTATCCCGAAAAGGATGGTTTTCGTGTGGTGGCAAGAAGATATTGGCCCGAAGATGAATTGGCTCATTATTCTAATGTGATATATACGTTTGATCAAGCGCTCAACTGCATTCATCAAGAAAACGATTTGTCTTTTTCAAGCAACGGGGAAAATTTTCGAATGAACTGGACTTATCAAATAAAAAGGCATAATGACAAGATTTATTTCTGTAGTCATCTATCGCCCATCGGTGAAGGCATTAATGAAGACAGAACTAAAAAAATCGTGGGACTTGTTGCGCATGATTTGAAATCAGGAAAAACGGAACTGATACATCGGTACGATTCTGTACATATTCCGACGGCTATTGCTGTTTTGAAGAATGGGAATTACATCGTTGGCCAAAGATTACAGCTGCCTATTACGGATAAAAACAAACAGCCCACTGACTTGGAACTGACTTCCTATGATCAAAACGATAGTGTACTTTGGTCAACGGTATTAAATCTTGGAGCCACAGAGTTCGTTGAACTGATCACTGAACATGATGGCAAAATTCATGTTTATGGAACGGCATACAACGTATTGAAACGGTTTTTTTTCGAAGTAATATTGGATGAAAACGGTCAGCAAATAGCCAAGTACACCACTGACGAAGCCTATGATCGTGATTTCGTTGCTGAAATTCCTTTTAATGCGGAGTTTGCATTCCGCTTGATGAATGATAGTGGATGGAGAGTGGAGAAATTTAAAATTAAAGAATAACAGTACTTTCTCGTGTTTGCATTTCATCCTTGCTATGCTCATCCTTTACCCGACGGACATCGCTTTCCGATGCTCAAGTACGAGCTCATTCCTGAGCAATTGATCTACGAAGGAAGTATAACACCTGATCAATTGTTCGAGCCTGGTATGCCGAGCTTATCATCGCTTTTAGCAGTTCATGATCAACGTTATTTGGATAAGCTCTTCCAATTATCTCTTTCAAAAAGTGAAGAACGAAAAACGGGCTTTCCTTTAAGTAAAGAGCTCATTCTCCGCGAGCAACGTATCATGCAGGGCACTGTAGAGTGTGCATTGATTGCTTTGGAAAAAGGTTTTGCACTCAACATCGCTGGCGGAACGCATCACGCTTTTCGCGATAGAGGAGAGGGCTTTTGTTTACTCAACGACTTGGCCATTGCCGCCCAATATCTCCTAGATAGAGGCCTACGTAAAAGGATATTGATTGTCGATCTCGATGTGCATCAAGGAAATGGAACCGCATCAATCTTTCAAAAGGAGAATAGAGTCTTTACTTTTTCCATGCACGGTGAGCACAATTATCCGCTTCAAAAAGAAAAAAGTGATCTTGATATACCCCTTCCTGACGGTTGCAGTGATGCGCAATTTCTTGGTTTGCTCAATTACCATTTGCCCAAAGTAGTCGATCAGTTTCAACCTGATTTTATATTCTATCAAAGTGGAGTGGACATTTTAGAAACCGACAAACTCGGGCGCATGAAGGTGAGTTTGGAAGGTCTAAAAGAAAGAGATCGAATAGTAGTCAATACCGCTCAAAAAAATCAAATTCCCCTCACCGGTGCCATGGGAGGCGGCTACAGCGAAGACATCCGCATAATCGTCGAAGCACACTGCAATCTTTTTCGACTAATCACTACTTTAGCTGTCTAAACTCCCTTAAAATGAAAATTCTAAAGAAAATTTTGATAGGGCTTGGCGCCTTATTTCTCATCTATTTATCACTCTGTGCATTTGGACCGAGTAGTTTGGATGTTGTTCGTTCGACGATGATGAAAGGCTCTCAGGCCGCAGTTTTTGAAGAAATCGGTGATTTTCATAAAGTAAACGCGTGGAGTCCATGGTATCAAAGAGATACCGCCATGAAACATACCATTACAGGTGAAGCGTATGTGGTGGGTCATAAAATGGAGTGGGAAAGTGAAACGCAGGGAAGTGGCATCCAAACCATCACAGAAGCAGTGGCGCCATCGATGCTCCGCACTGAACTGGCCTTCAAAGGTTGGTCTGATGTGAGTCACGCTCAGTTCGATTTGGAACAAATAGGCGATAGCGTGAAAGTATCGTGGTCCATGGAGAATGGTGAGGTTCCTTTTATGTTTCGGGGTATGATGCTCTTGATGAATGGAAAAAAAATGATCAGTGATGATTATGATTTAGGTCTAGCGAATTTGAAAAAAATAGTAGAGGCAAAACCGCAAACAGCACCCTTTGAAGTAGAAAAGGTACAGATTGCAGAACTTCATTATGTAGGAAAAAGGTTTCAAATTCCGCTAAGTGGGATTACCGAACAGTTGTATAGTCAAACCTATGAAGAGTTGTTTAAACACATTGGCGGACCCGAAAAGGCTGTTGGGCCCATTTTTTCCTTAACTCACCAATTTGACGATGCAAATCAAACAATTGATATGGAAATCGCTGTTCCGGTGGCTGCCGATGTAAAGGCTATGCCAGGCGGCACAGAAGGTACCATTCCTGCGGGCAATGCATTGAAGCACGTGTACATGGGAGCATATGATCAAATGATGGGCGATTGGGAAAAAATGATGAAGGCCGCCTCTAAATACGAGCAGCGTTATGCAGTATATGAAGTTTATGTGAACGACCCATCTCAAGTAAAGTCACCCAATGAGTTGATCACTCATCTGTTTGTACCTGTAAAATAAGCGGTTGAAATTGCTTACTTTCGCGCCACAGAGCCACTCTAAAAATATATTAGCTCATGCAAATCACTAAAGAAAAAGTAGTGGCTATTCACTACACCCTCCGCGACAACGCTGGAACCATTATCGACTCTAGCAGCGGAAAAGATCCTTTGTACTACCTGCAAGGCTTCGGCAATCTTATTCCTGGAATGGAAGAAGGATTAGAAGGTAAGGTAAAAGGAGACAAGTTCGAGATCAAAGTAAGTCCTGAAAAAGGCTACGGTGTTCGCGACGAAAATCAAGTTCAAGAAGTTCCTATGGCAGCTTTTGGTGGCAATCCTGTGAAAGAAGGTATGCAGTTCCAAGCTGGTGGCCAAGGCGGTGGATTCATCGTTACCGTTACTAAAATCGAAGGCGATACTGTTACAGTTGATGCTAATCACCCACTCGCTGGAGTGGAGTTGAATTTCGATGTGGAAGTAATGGACGTTCGCGATGCTTCTGCTGAAGAAATTGCTCATGGACACGTTCACGGTCCTGGTGGACATCAACACTAAGCGATCGTTGTTCTTAACGACTGAAAAGACCCGTTCTGCGATAGTGGAACGGGTTTTTTATTTTACCCGAGAGTTGAGTATCACACCGGTTACAATCAGTAACATACCACCTACGGAAAGCAACTCTACGTGTTCGCCAAATACGGTATAGCCAAATATGATCGCAAAAATGGCCCCGAAGTAATTCCATGGGGTAACCTTGCTGGCATCGTCGGTATGCAAAGCAATGGTGGTATAGTATTGTGCTATTTGAGTGAAAATACTCATTAGAATAAGAAACAACCAATCCCATCCGTGTGGTTGAACCCAATGAAATAAGCAGGCAAAACCCGTGATAGGCAAAGCAATCATCGGAAAGTACATCACGATAGTCATCGGATGATCGGTGTGTTTGCTTTTGATAATGGCATTATAAGCAAAACCAGAAAACACGGCGGAGATGATTCCAATTCCTAACCAAAAAAAGGAAACACGAGTATCCAAACCTCTGGTGAGAATAACGCCTGCAAAAGCAACAGCAAAAAAGAGCCATTGAATACGTTTGACATTCTGATTGTTGAGCTGTGTGGCTATCAGTACAGTGAATATGGGCGACATGTACTGAATGACACTAGCGGTGGCTAAGGGCATATTTTTTACCGTGGAAAAAAAGAGACTCAAAGCCACCAAGCCTAGTAGCCCGCGCATCGCCAACCATTTGCGATTGGTGCCCCAAAAGGGAATGCGATGATGGGTAACATACCAGGCACAGAAGGAAAAGGATAATAGGCTTCTGAAAAAAATAAGCTCGTGTACAGGTATGTGGGGCATCAACTTCGCGAAGGTGTTAACCAACGAAAAGCAGAATACGGCCAATAACATGTAGGCTATGCCACGAGAAAACAAAGAGGGCAATGGAGCTAATTTATAGCGCCAAAGGTAGTAGGGTGGAATAGTCGAATGGCAGGAAGTAATGAACAGGTTTTAATCTTCTGCTGGTATTAAACGAGCACCCATGAGGGCCGAAGGAATGTATAGCAACAGTTCAGCATAAAACCATAAGGGTTGACCAGGAATAATGATGAAGTTCATTACGCCCAATACCATTAAAATAGAGCCACAGACTAAAGCTACTCGTTTGTTTTTTGATATCCACTGTGCAATAATACCCGCAGCAAATGCACCTAATACATGCGCCAGACCAATGAGCAAAAAAGCAGGCGTAGGCATAGCTTTTACAATCGCAGAAAGATGTTCGGGATTGTGTGGATCAAGTCCTGGAGGAGGCGGATATAGTCCTGAATTGATGTTCTCGACGATAAAAACAATAATACCGCTAATGACCAAAGCGGCAACTCCGGCGAGAATGTTCTTTAGTGTTGGGTTCATGTTTAAGGTTTTGATAGCGGAAAGATAAAAATTATTCCGCTGCTTCACCTTGAATATGAGGAGGTAATTCGTGGTAGTGCAAATAATAATCGAGATCGGCCTGCGCTTCTTCGTTCTCGGGGGTTTCTATGGCACGCAAGGCCAATGATCGCAAAATGGGATCACGTGATTTGATGAAGAGTTTTGTTTCTGTGGGTAAAAAAAACACCACATTCATAACAAGGAAAAGCGGAACAAATCGAAACAAGAACTGACGGTAAGTAGCGGGTTCTTTTTTTCTCCAAAACAAAAAGGCTTGAATAAACAAGGCGATGGAAAGCATAAACGAAAAAAAGAATAGCATCACAGAGTTGGGCCAAAGCTGCCAAGAGAAGAGTAGGGTGCTAATTAATGAAGCGAGCACAAGGGAAGAAAAAACTCCTAAAAAACGACCGAAATAGGTGAGTGGTTTTAAGGCGCCTTCTCTCCATTCTTTCAGCGTTTTTTCGCGAAGCAATAAAGGACTGAAAAAAAAGTAAAGACAAAAGAGCATCACCCAGCCTGCCAGCAAAAGCACTTTGGTTCCCATTAAATCTAAAACGTCGGCGCCTAATCCAAAGAAGAGAAACACCACCGCTATTTTTTCAAAAAAGCGCATCGAATTAAGCGTTTTTCTTCCACAGTTTGATGCGGTGACGAATAGCCATCGTTGTGCCGATCACCATCACTATACAGCCTAACCACAAGATGTTGATCTGCGGGAAAATCTCAGCTGTCATGATGAGCATATCTTTTTGGGCACTGCTATGTTCTTGTACGGTCAATTCCAATCCTTCTTTTTTCTCAGCAATAGAAAGCAACATGCGGAACTGCTTTGATTCAACAGGGAAGGGAAGTGTAACGCTGTCTTTCATCATCACACTCGCCAATATCAACTGCTCGCTTTTCACGCCATCGCTCAAGGTTACGTATCCTCTTTTGGCAATAACGCCTTCGGGCAAATTTTCGGGTATGCTATCTACATTTACTAAGCTGTCCAATTTGAAATTGACAATCTCCGAAAGTCGAATGTTTTGACCCAATTCAATAAAGCCACTTTTGGGATCTAGATAACCCGATTGATCACCTTTCTTTTCTTCCATATCGGTGTACTTGATGAAGGTGTACAAGTCTTCCCCTAGGCTGTGCTTGATGCTTGGCTCACGGCTATTTCCTTTGGGCGAAATAAGAATGGTGGGCTCTAGTGTAAAGAGTTTTTCTCCGGGTTTGCCTGGCTGCCACGCTTTGGTTGTTTCTAATTCTTCTTCAGTGGCCATAGGCACCATGCTCCAAAGTGAATCTTTACCCCAGTCGTCAAGGAAACTTTCACTAGCGGTGTGTTTTTTCATACTGCGAAATACCATGCCTTGCATAGAAACGTATTCGCCTTCTTCATAAGTCACCGGCTCCATATCGAGGTAATCGATGGTCACAAATAGGCGTTCTCCTGATTTGTATTTATCGCGATAGTGAACAAAGTAAGGTCCCATAGCCATGGTATCTCCTTTGAGAATCATCATGTCCTCATTGTTGGAAAAGGACTCGTCTAATTCTGCTACGTTTCCGACACGGTTTTGCGAAATGAAAAAGCTCTGCGAAGTGCTAACGATGGCTCCTATAATCAAGAGGGCAAAGCCCACGTGCGCAACGCTCGCACCAATGTGATCTACCTTGCCTTTGAGCACGCGTATAGCGTAATCTGCATTGGCCACTAAAGCAAATATGCTGGTGAAAAGAAGGGCCTTTAATGCAAAGGACTCGTCCCCAAATCCAGTGAATAGCAAAATCAAAATGGTTAATGCCACGGCGATAACCAAACTCAACAATACCTTCGAAAGCATTTCGGAAAAAGCGGTGTCCTTATACTTCAAGTACTGACCGATGGCGATGATTAAAAACAATACGGTCGCTAGTGGAATCTGAATTTGGTGATATACATTGAATCGCTCTTTATCGCCAGGAGCGGAGAAGGTATGCTCCGACATTCTGCGTGCCCAATCCCAATTGGTCGATTCATATAGGGAAGCAAACATGTTTTCAAAAGGCGTCAAGAATATGTTGCCCACGTTCACCGAGGTTACTACCGTAATATGAATGGCGGCAAGGGTAAGCACGAGCGACCCAATGAACATCCAAAACTCACGACTCCACAGTGCTTCTTCTTTATCACCATTCGGGTTGGCGAGTTGCTTGTAGCTTTTCACCAACATAACCACAGAGGCCAATATAAAAATCAATGTCAGCGCAGGTACCCATGTGCCTTCGCCAGGAAGTAATTTTTCACCTTCGGCCAAAACAGGTGTTTCTGCAGTGATAATATTACCGAGGGCAAGAACAAATAAGATTGCACTGAGCGCTAAGTAAGCCATTCGCCATTTGCGATCGCTCACCATAAGATAGGTGGCCATAGCGGTAAAGAACAAAAGATAAACGAGCAATTGAGCCAAAATACCGCTATCCACAAAGGAGTGAACACTACTGTCGCCTAACACACCGCTGCGGGTAAGGAAGGTAGAGTAGAGAATAAGAATGAAGGTACTAATGGTGAGCAACAGGGCTGTAAATAGACTAGTTCCTTTTCGTTGATTGATCACTAACAAGTGAGCGCTTCCTACCATTGTCAACCAAGGCACCAACGATGCATTTTCTACAGGGTCCCAAGCCCAAAATCCACCAAAGCCTAATGCTTCATAGGCCCAAGCGCCGCCCATCAAAATACCAGTACCTAAAATCATCACCCCGAAAAATGCCCAAGGAATGGCGGGTTTCATCCAACCTTTCAAATCGCCTTTCCACAAACCAGCAATTGCAAATGCAAATGGAATCATGGTAGAAGCAAAGCCCAAAAACAATGTAGGAGGGTGAATGGTCATCCAATAGTTTTGAAGAAGAGGATTCAACCCTTTCCCGTTTTGAAATGCATCAAGATCGAGGTAATCGGGACGAAGGGTCCATGGCAAACCAACGTTTGAAGAAGCTTCTCGCAGCAAAATGAAAGGGTTGCTACCGAATTGGAATTCACCAAAGAAGCTACCTAAAAGCATAGAGGATAAGAACACCTGAACAAAGGCTACCACGGTCATTACCCAAGGCTCCCACTCACGTGCCCAACGAATCAAAAAGAAACCAAGTATAACATGCCAAAAGGTCCACAATAAAAAGCTTCCTTCTTGTCCTTCCCACATGCAGGAAAAGACATACTTCATGGGCATTTCATTGTTTAAGTGATCAAAGGCATATTTGTATTCGTACAGGTGATTGAATAAAATATAGAACAGTGAGCCCACGATTCCGATAATCGAAATACCGTGTACGTAAAACCCTTTACGAGCATAACTCAGCCAAGTGGCTTGTTGGTCAGCCGATTTGGTACTGAAGTAGTAAGTAAGGGCTGAAAAAAAAGCCGAAGCAAAAGCTAAGGCTACGAAAAAATTACCGATTTGACCTGGTAATAAATGTTCGTTGAGGTATTGAATTTGGTTCATGTCAAAAGCTTACTTCTCCGATTAATAGGCCGGAGAGATGGGGTAGATAAAAAGAGTACTGCTTATTGCTCGGCAGTAAGAGAGTGTTTTTGATCGTTGTATTTGCTAGGGCATTTCATGAGCAAATGCGAAGCATGAAATTCTCCATTGGCATCAAACTTACCTTCAACAGTTACCGATTCGGATTGTTCCAATCCCATTGGTTTTCCTTGGGCGTCATGCAAATGCACTTCATGCGAAATGCCACTCTGATCAATCATGCTGAAAACGGTTAGGTTGGCATCGGTAAGTGCATCGTATTCTACACCACGCGTTTTGTCAAAAGTTCCCGTAATCTTAAACTGTTTGTCGGGTTCGGCTTTGGCTTGTGCAAAAGTGCTGCTATCTACAGAACTGGTGTAAGTGGAAACCAAAATGGCGGATACCACTGCAATCAAAAGAATTAAAACAATGTGCGTCTTTTTCATGGTCAGTTTTTATTGTTTTTTTCCAAATTGCTTACGCGTCGCTCAATCATAAAAAGGAAAATGAACAATCCGATCATCACGATACCGGCTACGGTAATCACGACTTTTATTTTACCACTTTGAAAGAAATACTCTTCCAGAGGCGCATGAGCTGCCGCTTGAGCGTGTGAGCTGATGCTCAAAAGCGAAACTGCCAATAAGGCGAAAAATGGGTTAAGCTTCTTCATTCTTTATTTCAAGATTTCTAATTCTTAATACAAGGGAATAGATCCAATACCCCAACAAGGCCCATCCAATTACCGCGGGGTAAAAAATGGTTCTCAAGGTGCTATTGAGATCGTAAGCAGAAAAGGCTGGAGTTCCATCTTTTCCAGGGTGTAAACTTTCGGAAAATCTCGGCATTACCATCAATAAGATAACCATCATTACCAAGGCAAAAATGTTGAAGATGGCTGCTAGTCGCCCACGCTTTTCTTCATCTTTGGTTGATCCTCTTAAAATGAAATAGGCCACATAAACGATAAACACCACCAAGGCTCCATTGAGTTGTGGATCGTTTGGCCACCAATCACCCCAAGTAAAACGGGCCCAAAAACTCCCTGTAGTGAGTCCTAATATGCAGAATACTAAACCAACAGAGGCTGAGGTTGCCGCTTTGCGGTCAAGTAAGGCGAGGGTTTCATATTTAGCGATACTGTTTTCTTCAGATCTTCCTGATTGATTGAGGTATTTGATACTGTATGCAAAGGAAAATCCCATGAGCAAAAACATCGTAAACCACATGGGCACGTGCCACATCAGGTTGCGAATGGTTTCATAAATCACGATTTGAAAGGGATAACCAAATTGACTGTGCTCATCGGTTTTTACGTGTGGATCGCACGTTCCCAAATTGGATTGCTCGTTGATCACAAACGCATCGGTATCGATTGATTTGCGGATGTACACGGTACCATCTAAATCATTATTGGAGTAAAAACCAATGGTCTTCGATGAAAGTGTATCGGGCAAATCAACAGAGATAACCGCATGAGTGGCATCTTCAACACGAAGCACCTCTGCGCAGTAGTATTGCTTACCTACGGAAATGAAAAACTGCTGCTGCTGGTTGGCCGCATCGAAGTGGGTATTATAACCGATATAGGTAAAGGTATTTTTACCAGGTTGTAATTGATCGGTGGATACATCCATCCCTCCGGGAATCAACGGTGTTTTGAAGGCAAACACGGCGGTGTAAACCAAGAAGACGATGCAGATTATTTTAAGCCAAAGTTTCATTTAATCAAGCTATTTGCTCATTCCCGCCAAAGGTAGGGGAACAAGATGAGGGCTAAAAGCAAAGCCGTCACATTAAGGACAATTAACACTAAAAGATTCAAACTGTTCGTTGACCAAACAGCTCCTTCCATTGCGGAGGTGGTGAATCGGGTGATAGTGACCAGGAGCGGAATAATTACGGGAAATCCAAGTATGGCAATGAGACCAATACCTCCATCACTTTTGTAGGCTAAACCAGCTACAAAGGTGAGCGCAAATCCTAATCCTGTGCTTCCCAAAAAGATACCCATTAGTACTTGATCCATTTGCGCATGTGCAAATGCAGTATCCCCAAAGAACAGAGCAAAAAAGGCCAAGCTGATCAAGTTGAGCAAAGCAATCAAAAATGCGTTGTAAATGGATTTGGAAAGAATCACATGACGAGGATGAGCAATGGAGTATAGGTAGAATTGAACACCATTACTTTCTTGATTAAAAGTCTTTTGCATGGCGTTGAATGCAGTAAAAAGTCCGGTAAGCCAAACGAGACCGCCCCACACTTTTCCTCCTTCAATTTCTCCAAAACTCAGATAACACACGAAAACCGTTGCTAGCACATACAGAAAAATACCGGCAAGGGTATGCTTTTGGCGCATCTCCAAGCGAAGTTCTTTCTGTAATAGGGCAACTACGGGCTTCATGGGCGCGAATTTACAACAGAGCACCGCAAAACAGGGTGACTTCACTCACTGTTTATACTCGTTTGTCAACGTTTTTTTTGACCTACATCAGCGAACTTTAAGAGAAGGTTTTAGTTTTAAGGCCATGAGAAAAGAACGCCTTGTTGTTTTAACTGGTGCCGGCATGAGCGCAGAAAGCGGCATTCCTACTTTTCGCGCCATTGACGGACTTTGGGAAAATCACCGCATAGAAGAAGTTGCCACGCCTGAAGCTTGGCAGCGTAATCCGCACTTGGTGCTCGAATTTTACAATCAACGAAGGGTAAACATTCGCCGCGCTCAACCCAACAAAGGGCATCTGATCTTGGCGGAACTTGAAAAACAGTATGAGGTGGTGATCATCACTCAAAACATCGACGACCTCCACGAAAGAGCTGGTAGTTCGCAAGTGATGCACCTACATGGCGAGATCATGAAGTCGAGAAGTTCGATTGATCCTCACCTCATTTATCCAATTGAAGGGGATCATTTACTGTGGGGAGAAAAATGCGAAAAAGGCACTCAAAAAAGACCACACATAGTATGGTTCGGCGAAGCGGTACCTATGATAGAAACTTCAATACCTATAGTGAATACGGCAGATCGGTTTTTGGTGGTAGGCACATCTTTGCAGGTATATCCTGCCGCAAGTTTGATCCATTATACCCGGCCAGATATTCCAAAGTACATTATCGACCCACACATACCGCAGCTGGGAGGTGATAGTGGTTGGACGAAAATCGAAAAAGGGGGAAGCGAAGGATTAGAACTATTCCGATCGCTATTGATGAATTAATTCTTGGAGTAATTCTTTAAACCAAACGGATCTACTTGGCGGTACTGAACGGGAATGGAACCATCTTCAATCTGAAGAACAATGTTCTCTATCCACACATCTTTGCCATAAGGATCATATTCGTCTTTTAAGTTGTGTCCGAATATACGGGCAACACTTTGCCACATAAAGGCAGAAAATTTTCCTTTGAGCTCTTGAACCAATCCATAGCTGCTGTCTCCTGTCTGACGGTCGATGAGCTTGATCAAAATGACTCCTTCGGAAACGGTCATGTTCCTCAAGTCATTTTCAAATTGCTTTTTTAATTCTTCTTCCGCTTGATCCAACAGCTTTTCTTGTTCTTTGGGATTGGTGATTGTTTTACATATAGCCTCGTACGTCTTCATGATCTCACCAGCGGCATGAGCGTAGGGATACACCTTTACGACCTTTTGTTGTAATCGGTCGTATTGTTTTTTCTTATGTGGATTGGTGCTTTGCGCGCCAATAACAACAGTGGCATAAGTACCGATGGCTAAGGTATCTGTAGCGGTGGAATACCAAACCGTGTTGTAATATTCGTTGCTTAATGTACCGATAATGGTATAGTTAGTAGGCGCGGGCTCTTGTGCTCGAAGTAAAATCGAGCATCCGGTTAAGAGTAGAATTGCGAAGAGCCGTTTCATCCGTTATCGGTTGTTTACGAATATAATGCGAATAACGTGCCCTTTTGTACGATTAGTATTCAAATATGTTAACTCCGATTTCTAACCCAATTACTAGCCCCATGATCATTGGAAAGTTCCACTTTATCAGCGTTGTGGTGATTTTCCTCCCATGCTAGGCCTGCAACAATGGCGGCAATTTCTTCTGCGGCTGCATTTTCAACCTTTAATACATCAGGAGTGAAGTAATGCTTTACAAAATGGGTATCAAAATTTCCACTCGTAAAGGCGTCATGCTGAATGGCCCATTTGCAAAAATCCAATGTGGTTTGAACGCCAGAGATTTGGTAATCAGATATCGCACGAACCATGCGTTGAATAGCCTCTTCCCGGTTTTTACCATGTGTAATCAACTTGGCAATCATGGGATCGTAATAGATCGGAATATCCATTCCTTCTTCAAATCCATCATCCACGCGAACTCCAGGGCCCGAAGGGCGTCGGTAGGTTTTCAGATTTCCGATATCAGGTAAGAAGTTATTCAGCGGATCTTCAGCGTACACGCGTATTTCTAAAGCATGACCATTGATCGAAAGTTCTTCTTGAGTAAAAGACAATTTTTCTCCTCGAGCTACGCGTATTTGTTCTTTGACTAGGTCAATACCAGTAATCATTTCCGTCACAGGATGCTCCACTTGCAATCGTGTATTCATCTCAAGAAAATAGTAGTTCAGGTTTTCGTCTACCAAAAATTCTACTGTACCAGCACCCACATAATTACAACTGCGCGCTACATCCACAGCACTTTTACCCATCGCTTCTCTTAGCGCAGGCGTAAGGACAGCCGAAGGAGCTTCTTCTACCACTTTTTGGTGGCGACGCTGAATGCTACATTCACGTTCAAACAGATAAAGCACATTGCCGTGTTGATCGGCCAATACTTGTATTTCGATGTGACGAGGACCCGCCACGTATCGTTCGATGAAAACAGAACCATCGCCAAAAGCGCTGACCGCTTCAGAAATAGCGCGGGTCATTTGTTCTTCGAGGTCTTCAATTTTTTCTACAATACGCATCCCTTTTCCACCACCACCAGCAGATGCTTTAATCAAAATCGGAAGCCCAACTTGAAGAGCAATTTTTTTGGCTTCTTCAGGATCGTCGATGGCATCTTCGGTGCCCGGTACCATGGGAATATTGTATTTACGCGCAGCGGCTTTCGCAGCTAGCTTGCTTCCCATTACTTCAATACTCTCTGGATTGGGGCCTATAAAGGTGATTCCCGCTTCTTGAACTTTACGAGCGAAGTTGGCATTTTCGGATAAAAATCCATAACCTGGGTGAATGCCATCTACCCCTAAATCTTTACATACTTGAATGATGGTGTCTCCTTTCAAGTAAGATTGATTAGAAGGAGCAGGGCCAATACAAACGGCTTCATCGGCGTATTTCACGAAAGGTGCATTACGATCGGCTTCACTGAAAACAGCCACGGTAGCAATACCCATTTCTTTTGCAGAACGCATAACACGCAAAGCAATTTCTCCGCGATTGGCAACTAGGATTTTTTTCATGTTACAAAAATGAGTCAGATCAGACAATTTCGGATCATATTTGACACCGAAATTCAAACAATTGATGAGTAACCCCGAGAATGATAAGCGCTCATGGCTAAAACGCCTAGGTTGGGCAGGCTTCCTTTTCTTCTTAGTAAAGGGAATTCTTTGGCTTATCGTATTTTTTGTCGGAGGAACTTTATTCGAATCGTGTTGAACGATTAGCCCTCTAATTCCAAAAGTATACTCTGCAAAGCGCGCAACTCACGCACTTTCTCTTCCTTGTTTTGAGCGATATAGGAGTGAATGAGGTTGTTGATCATGCGACTGATCATCTCCACATTGTTGCACGGACGGTAAAAACGCTTGTCCTGTGGCATGTTGTGGGTTTTCAAAAACTCATCAATATCATCTTTTCCAAGTATAGTTCCTTCACTAAATGGATTGATGTAAAACAGCACTTCAGAGTCAAGGACCTTCAATCCGAGTTCTTCGTGTTCGGGACCGTAATCAAGGAAACACAATACAAAGTGGCTAGGCAAATTCACCCCATAAATCGGGATGTCCAAGCTACGTGCAAGCACGGTGTAAAGAATACCAAGTGAGAGCGGATTGCCTTGCTTGGTCAATAAAATATCGCTGAGATAAGAGTTCGATGGATCGTTGTAATGATCTCTGTTACCTTCAAAACTGTGAAGTCGGAAAAGCATGTGGTTGAACACACGCACAATTTCAAATGCAGTTAAATGATCATTCAACTCTAGCCAAATGTCTTGACGTATGCGAGTGATGATGCGGCGGAGCTCATCTTCATCACAACCGGGATACTGATAGCGGTTAATGATCAACGCACCTTCCAAAAGATCTTGATCTTCTGAATTGCGCCAAGCCTTTAAGCGATGAAAAACGGAATCGTACTGAATGCTTTGGATCAACTCCTCTAAGCGCTGTTGAAAGAGAGGACCAAAATCGTTTAACTCCCAATACTGCTCGAGCTGTGGAATGATATCCTCGCCATAGTTTTTCAACTCGGAGCGAACGTGCATGTAGATTTGCTCGTCTGGATCTTCGATTAAGGTGATTAAAGCGCTAACTTCACTGTGGAACATAGGGTTTCTCATTTTCCTTTACCAAAACTACTTTGGTAATAGGTGCTATTGAGCTACTCCACGAAGTGGATATTCACAGTGGGTGTCTTAAAATCGCTGAAGCACAAGCCTGATAAGGGTTTCAATACTTGTTGACGGGTTCTTGTGAAATTCTTTGGTAGCACGGTTAGCTAAGATGGCACAGATGGTTATAGCCCGGTGTCCGAGCATGGACGAAAGGGCATAAATGCCTGCACATTCCATCTCAAAATTGGTCAATCGAAAGCCTTCGAAGGTGAAGCTAGCATACTGATCTATTTGCTCTTGCATCAAGGAATGCAAACGAACAGATCGGCCTTGTGGTCCATAAAATCCATTAGCGGTTGCCGTAATACCTTGTACACAATCATAACCAATGCGCGAGAGGAGTTCTGAATCTCCTTGCACTGCATATAGGCCTTTGTTATTTTTTAAATGGTCAAATCGCTCAGTGAGTTGATTCACTAATCGCTGCTCCATGTCGGTATACGAAGAGTCATAACTGTGCGCTACACCATCTAAGCCAAAGGCAAAGGACGATGCTACAAATGTGCCCGGGGCAATATCGGCATGCAAAGTGCCGCTAGTGCCTATGCGAACAATTTCTAGGCTGCGCAATTCTTTTTTGGGTAGGCGAGTGGCCAAATCCACATTAACGGCCGCATCGAGTTCGTTGATCACAATATCAATATTATCTACTCCTATACCGCTGCTCACCACGGTGATGCGTTTGCCTAAAACGGTTCCTGTATGAACAACAAATTCTCGGTTGTGAATTTTGTGTTCTACCTCATCAAATAGAGCAGAGATGATTTCTACACGATCGGGATCACCTACGATGATCACTTTATCGGCAATGTGCTCGGGTAAAATTCCGAGGTGATACAAGCTACCGTCAGCACGTAATATCAATTCAGTTTCGGCAATGCGCAAGCCTGCCGGTAGAGTTTTGGCTTTCATAAGTGTGACGAAAATAGACAGGATGACGGCAATTAGCACATCATGTCAGACGATTTGGCCGAATTACCAAGGATTTTGCTTGAGGGCACTTTCCTTGCGTGGGGCAACTTTAGAAGGGCGAATAGCGGTACTATCCACTTTTGTCTCTTCCATGAAAAAGAAATTGAATAAAGAAAAATAGCCTTCTGCCAAGCTGAAGGTGCTTTGTTTCTCTTTCTCTTTTTTGGGATCACCCGGATTTGATGTAAGTTCGTTACCAGCGATAGCAGCCAAACTGGTTAGGTAGAACATGCCAAATGAAAGAAGGACCTTTTTCATAGTTCCGGGGTTTAGTGATACGAATCTATAAAGACTTAAATGGTTTGAGCGAGGCGTTAACAAATTTTAAAAAGGGAATTACCGATAAAGAAAAGGTCATGGATGCAATCCTTGCATCAGCCTTTTATATAGCCATCATTTGGATCGTTTTTTTATTGGATGCTTTCTTGGGATGGCACCTCAAATCGTTCGGTTTGATTCCCCGCACCGCCGAAGGATTGATCGGTATTTTTTCCATGCACTTTTTGCACAGCAATTGGGAACACATCATTCATAACACGATGGCCATTGCGGTACTCAATACGTTCTTGTTTTATTTCTATCGAAAAATTGCCGTCGATGTGGTCCTATGGGTGAGCTTGATCGGTGCCACATTCGTTTGGTTTTTTGGTAGAGACAATAATCACATTGGTGCGAGCTTATTGCTCTATGGCGAATTTTCGTTTTTGTTTTTTAGTGGACTTTTCCGCCGCGACCCAATGGCTATGCGGGTGGCTTTGTTAATGGCGCTGTATTACGGATCCTTGATCTGGTATATTTTTCCTATAGATGAAAAAATTTCTTTTGAAGGTCACTTCGGTGGATTCGCTGTGGGACTTGTGCTCGCTTATGTATGGAGGAAAAAAGGACCTCAGAAAAAAATCTACCGATTCGAAGTGGAACCCGAGCTCGATGATAGCAATCCTTTTTGGTTGACAGAGGAACAAAAAGCAGAGCGAGCAAAAGAAAGCGACTCAACTCTAATTGAAGGGGAGAAGAAAGAGGAATCGAAAAATGAGGCTGGCCACCAGACTACGGTCACCATCAAATATACTTTTAAGCCAAACGATCCGAAGTAGAAAAAGGGAGCCACTATTTTTTCGCTAAGCTCAGCACGCGTGATAAGCAAAAAAAAAAGAGCCACCATTATCGGCAGCTCTTTTATCTTTTTAGAAGAGTTGATTATCCGTTCAACATAACGGGCATCACCAACATCAAAATATCTTCAGCTTCTTCGCTTGGTTCTACTTGTGTAATGATACCTGCGCGGTTAGGAGCACTCATTTCAACGTTTACGTTTTCCGAATCGAGGTTGCTCAACATTTCTTGAATGAAACGGCTGTTGAAGCCAATTTCCATATCATCACCAGCATAGGTGCAGGTCAAACGCTCTTGCGCTTCGTTAGCGAAATCTAAGTCTTCAGCAGAAATTTGCAATTCGCTACCGCCCATTTTCAAGCGCACTTGATGCGTGGTTTTGTTAGCGAAAATGCTCACACGTTTGATAGAGCTTAACAGATCCAAACGATCTACAGTAAGACGGAAAGGATTCTCTTTTGGAATAACCGCTTCGTAGTTGGGGTATTTACCTTCAATCAAGCGACACATTAAAGTAACGCTGTTGAATGTGAATTGTGCGTTGTTATCGGTGTAATCAATTTTCACCTCAGTCGATGAAGATCCGATAGCACCGCGAAGCAAGTTAAGGGGCTTCTTAGGAACAATAAAGGAAGCTGAATCGCCACCCGCATCGTTGCGTCCATAACGAACGAGCTTGTGAGCATCCGTTGCTACAAAGCGCACAGAGTTCTCATGAATTTCAAAAAGAACTCCACTCATCACTGGACGCATATCGTCGTTACCAGTAGCAAATAAGGTTTTTGAAATAGCACGTTGAATGTGCTCGCTCTGCATCACCAAAGCTTTATTGCCTTCCATGGCAGGAGCTTTTGGGAACTCATCACCATTTTGTCCGGTCAACTTGTACTTACCATAATCGCTAGCGATTTCAATACCGAATGTTTTTGCATCGATAGAGAAGGTCAAAGGTTGTTCTGGAAGGTTTTTCAAAATGTCCAATAGAAGCTTCGCAGGAATGGCAATGATACCTTCCTCTTTCGCCTCAATAGCCATTTTGGTAGTCATTGCGGTTTCTAGGTCAGAAGCCGAAATGCTTAATTCTTTATTTTTGATCTCAAACAAAAAGTTGTCTAGGATCGGCAATGTGTTGCTAGAGTTGAGAACACCGCTCAACATTTGCAGCTGCTTTAACAGGGCAGTACTGGTTACAATGAACTTCATAGTTCGGATTTAGATCGAGAGCAAATATAAAAGTATGCTCGACAGTCGGCGAAGTTAAGGTGAAAGCGTTTATTAACATTCGACCTTTATTTCACTAAGTTGTTTGAAACTAGTGGTCTAGATGCGTTTGTTAAGCTTTTAGTGGGGTTCTACATGGGTCAGAACATCATATACCTCGGGCTTTGATTCGAGGATCGCGTTTTTTACCCGATGGGCTATGTCATGTCCTTCTCTTACGGACATTTCTCCATTTACAACTACGTGTATATCTACAAAATACTCAAATCCCATTTTGCGCACAAAGCATTTGTCAATAGCACTTACGCCTTCTACTGCCTGCGCAATGGCGCGTATTTCAGAAACAATTTTACCATCCACCGCTTCGTCCATCAGTTCACTAAAGGCAGGGCGAAAGATGTTCCAAGCGTTATAGGCGATAAACAATGCGGCTAAAAGTGCGGCCCAATCGTCTGCACTTTCGTAGCCTTTGCCTCCAATCAAGGCGATGGTAATTCCTACAAAAGCGGCCACTGAAGTAATTGCATCGGCACGGTGGTGCTGGGCTTCTCCTTTGATTGCGGTGCTATTGATGTCGTTGGCTGTGCGCATCACATAACGAAAGATCATCTCTTTGCCAAGAACAATAGCCGCGATAACTGCAAGCGTCCATGCCGCTGGTGTTTCGTGTGGCGTGGTGATATGGGTGATGGACTCCACTGCGATAAGGATAGAAGCAGCCATAAGCATCAAACTCACCAAAATGGCCACCACGGGCTCGGCCTTTCCATGTCCATAAGGATGATTTTCATCTGGTGGTCGAGCCGCCGTGCGAAGTCCAATCCAAACTAATATAGAACTCAGTACATCCGAACCGCTTTCGATCGCATCAGCAATCAAGGCATAGCTGTTTCCCAGCACACCAGCCACCACTTTCACCACGGCGAGCAATAGGTTGAGACCAATGCCGTGCTGAACGGCTTTTATTCCCGTATAGGCAGGATGGTCTTCCTGTTTGCGAAAGGGGTGAGGTGAAGGTGACAAATGAGTAGTGATTAAAGAAGTACAAATATGCAAGGAAAGTATGAATAAACTTTTCCGTTCTTTGATGGTTTACAAAATGATGCAGAAAAAGGTAGTTGTTATTGGCGCAGGAATAGCGGGCTTGGCTGCTGCTGTTCGCTTGCGGTGCAAGGGAATGGAGGTAGAGGTGTATGAAGCCGCCGCAGCTCCAGGTGGTAAACTGTCGGAGTTGCGCCTCGGTAATTATCGATTTGATCGTGGGCCTAGTTTATTCACCTTGCCTCATCTCGTCGAGGAATTATTCGATTTGGCTGGTGAAAATGTAAAGGAACATTTTTCTTATCAGCAACTCTATACGGTTTGCCGTTACTTTTTTGAAGATGGTCAAGTGGTGTCCATTCCTGCTTCAAGAGAAAAGTACATCGATACGCTGGTTGAACAATGGGGAGAAAGTCGCCAACAAGTGATGAAATATCTCGAACAATCAGCGAATACTTACGAAATCACAGCTCCTGTTTTTCTTCACCGATCGCTCCCAAAGTGGAAAGACGTTTTTTCATCGGATGTTTTAAAAGCCCTGAGTAAGTCGTGGAAATTGCCTCTCACGGGGAGCTTGCATCAGCGACATCAATCTTTTTTTCAAAACCCTAAAACCATCCAGTTTTTTGATCGGTATGCTACCTATAACGGCAGTAATCCCTATCAATCTCCAGCGATGATGATGCTTATTCCTCACGTTGAAAATGGAATTGGTGCGTTTTTACCCAAAGGGGGAATGGTTCAAATCTCACGATCGATCTATGAACTAGGGAAACGATTAGGAGTGAAGTATCATTTCAATGCTAAAGTGGAAGAGATTCTTCACGCGAATAAAAAAGTAGCAGGGGTAAAAGTGAATGGCACCATCGTAAACGCCGACGCTGTATTTGCCAACGCAGATATGCATACCGTGTACGCTCATTTGCTGCGCAATGCTCAGGTGCCTGAAAAAAAGTTAGCTCAAGAAAAATCCTCTGCGGCGCTCATTTTTTATTGGGGAATAAAAAAACAACTACCCGAATTGGATGTGCACAACATTCTCTTTGCAGAAAATTACGAAGAAGAATTTGATATGCTTTTTAAGAAAAAGAAGGTGTATCACGATCCTACGGTGTACATACACATTACGCAATCACTTGAAAAATCAGATGCGCCTGAATACGGCTCAAACTGGTTTGTGATGATCAATGTTCCGCCTTATGACGAGGAATGGTCAGATGAGGTGTACAAACAGTTGCGCCAAACCATTATTCAAAAAATCAACCGAGTATTAAAGATCAATATTGAATCGTGGATCGAAGAAGAGACCTATTGGACACCGCGAGGAATTGAGGCGGACACATCATCCTACCGGGGCTCTTTATACGGTAATGCATCCAACACCCCTTATGCCGCATTTATGCGACATGCCAATCAATCATCAGAGTTTAAGAACCTCTATTTTTGCGGCGGAAGTGTTCACCCGGGCGGTGGTGTTCCTTTGTGTTTGCTTTCTGCGAAAATCGCCGTAGAGGAAATGGAGAAATAATCATGAGCGTCACCAAACAGCAATTAGCCCTTTTTTGGATTGCACTGGTTCACATCAGCGGAGCCATTGGCATGTTGTTTCAACCTGATTTTTTTCTACCGCTAACAGCCATCAATTTGCTGTCCACTGCTGCCATCTTGCTGTGGTTAGATAAATGGCTTCATGCAAAGGCCTTTTTCATCATTGCCATTTTAGGTTGGTGCATCGAGTGGTTGGGCGTGCATACAGAAGTGATTTTTGGAACCTACTCCTATGGTGAAAACTTAGGGTGGAAGTGGAGCGATATTCCATTGGTAATAGGCGTCAATTGGGCCTTGCTGGTGATTTCATTTTATCAAACCTTTTTATTGGTTTGGCCTAATCATTCACTTTTAGTGCGTGCTTCGCTCACTGCTACCGGCATGGTAGCTCTCGATGCATTGATAGAATCAGCTGCTCCGCGAATGGATTTTTGGTCATTTGATACGCCATATCCACCGCTACAAAACTTCATCGCATGGTGGGTCGTAACTTTTCTTTTGGTACTGTTGATTCACTTTTTAAAAGGATGGGAAAAAAAGGCTTCTCATTCGTATGGACTCGTTTTCCTTTTTATTCAGTTTGTTTTCTTTTTCTTCCTCATTCTTTTCTTGTAAAACATTCCTGAATTTGGAATTCGATTCCACTGAAAGGAGAGTTGTGTGTTCCGATTTAAACACCTTACGTCCGAAAGGGAGTTCTATTCTGCCCGTTATACGGCGTATTGGGTCATTAGAGGCCTTAAAATGGCTCTTCGTGGTACAATTGTGGAAGAACGTTCCATAACTAATTATACACGTCCTATGATCCTCGTTACGCTTTTTCAAATTTTATCGTGGGCATCAATGCCATTTTATACTGATAAGGATGCTCGATCTTATTCTTTATGCCCTCATCAAATAGAGGTAAAAATCGCTGGGGATAGTTCGGTGGTAAAGGGCAAGTGCGATGCTCCAGAGGGAACAACCATTTTGTTATATGTAAATGGGGTATTGAGCAACTCTACCGTTTTATATCATGGATCATTCGAGTTCAGTCCATCAGGGGTAACCCTTTTTGCAGATGATCAAATATGTGTGAGCGCTCAAACGATCGGTAAACTAGAATCAGAAAAGAAGTGTCAAGAGTAGTCATTGATACGGTTAAGCAATAAAAAAAGCCCACATTACTGTGGGCTTTTTTCATGTAGAGATTAATTAAGCTTAAGCAATGCTTAATTTCTTTTCAAGATCTTCTAAGTATTTGCGGAAATGCTTGTCTGTTTCTTGTAAGTTGTTTACTGTGCGGCAAGCGTGCAATACGGTTGCGTGGTCTTTACCACCACAGTGAGCTCCGATGCTAGCAAGGCTGCTCTTCGTCATCTTCTTCGCAAAGTACATGGCGATCTGACGAGCTTGAACAATCTCACGTTTGCGGGTTTTGCTCTTCAACAATTCGATAGGCAAATCAAAGTAATCACATACTACTTTTTGGATGTAGTCGATGCTTACTTCACGAGCAGTGTTCTTCACAAACTTGTCGATCATCTGCTTAGCCAAGTCAAGGGTGATCGCTTTTTTGTTCAATGAAGATTGAGCAATCAAGCTAATCAAAGCACCTTCTAGTTCACGCACGTTGGTAGTGATCGAGTAGGCGAGGTATTCTACTACTTCGTCTGGAAGATCGATACCATCGGCATACATTTTCTTTTTCAAGATAGCGATGCGCGTTTCGAGTGATGGCACTTGAAGGTCTGCGCTTAATCCCCACTTGAAACGAGACAACAAACGTTGCTCCATGCCTTGCATTTCAACTGGTGGTTTATCGCTAGTCAAAATGATTTGCTTACCAGTTTGGTGAAGGTGGTTGAAAATGTGGAAGAATACATCTTGCGTTTTCTCTTTACCACTGAAGAACTGAACATCATCGATGATCAATACGTCCATCATTTGGTAGAAATGAGAAAAGTCGTTCACTGTATTGTTACGCACTGCATCAATGAATTGATGAGTGAATTTTTCTGAGCTTACGTAAAGTACTGTTTTCTCTGGGTACTTGTTTTTGATCTCGATACCAATAGCGTGAGCCAAATGCGTTTTTCCGAGACCAACACCGCCATAAATCAATAGCGGGTTAAAGGCTGTACCGCCTGGTTTGTTTGCTACAGCAAATCCTGCGCTGCGCGCAAGACGGTTGCAATCCCCTTCGATGAAGTTGTCAAATGAATAGTTAGGATTGAGATTCGAATCCACATTCAATTTGCGAAGACCTGGAATGATGAAAGGATTTTTGATTGGTGACTCACCCAAATCCAAAGGCATACTTACCGGAGCATTTTTTACCGCCTTGCGGTTGCTAGTAGGAACCTTAATAGTGTATGGATTTGAGTTGTTCATGTTGTTCTCCATGATAATGGAGTACTCCAAACGACCTTCAGCACCTAATTCTTTGCGAATAATTTTCTTTAGGATGGAAACGTAGTGCTCTTCTAACCATTCGTAAAAGAACTGTGATGGAACCTGAATGGTCAACACATTCTCTTCGAGCTTCACCGGCTTAATGGGTTCAAACCAGGTTTTATAACCTTGAGGACTCACATTGTCCTTTATCACTTCAAGGCAATTTTGCCAAACCTGATTGTAATCCTTCTTCATGCTTAGGTAAGTATGGTTAAGTGGTTATAGTAGTAGTTATGCTTTCGAACGAATGGCGAATATATTCACTGTTTTCATTCGGATCGCAAATGAAGGTAGAAAAAAGTGAAAAAAAAAAGCATTCAGGTCTTGACTTCGTAAAAAATTTGACTTCTAAAAATCTTTTTCAAAAGCCTTGACTGGTGCGCTTTTCTGACAGTGTGTTAGCATTACACGAAGTGAATGATACTAATCTACCTATTTTCACCTTTTTAGCTATTTTCTGTATTTAGTTGATAAGTCGTAATCACAACTTATCAACCTGTTTTTTCTCCCGCTTATGTTAGCACCAAAATATAGGTAGTCATGTTCACAAGTGAAATTTTCGTGCGTGTAAGGTACAGCGAAACCGATAAAATGGGATATGTTTATTACGGAAATTATGCGGCCTACTTTGAAGTAGCTCGTGTCGAAACCCTACGCCAACTGGGCGTTTCCTATCGTCAACTCGAAGATGAAGGGGTGTTGTTGCCCGTACTTGATTATGCCATTAAGTATTTCAAACCTGCGCATTATGACGATGAGTTAAGAATCGAAACAGTGATCACCGAGCTGCCTTCTGCGCGTATTCATTTCACCTATCGCACCTTTCGTGGACAAGATGAACTCAATAGTGCATCTACTACTTTAGTTTTTGTAGATAAAGCCACAGGCCGCCCTGCGCGTTGTCCTCAGCATATTTTAAATGCATTGGCTGCATACTACTAATCGAATTCAATTACCCTACCGCTGCCTTCTATACTCTTATTGATGCTATACGTACCTGTTTTCCGGTAAATATTGCCTCGCGAAGCGATGTAGGCAAAGAGGTATTGTGTTGGATATACTTTCACATCATTGATCGATGAGTTGTTCACCAGCACGGCATTGGAACGCAGTTGTCCCAAATCCATATATCCTATTCCTTGGGCAAAAATTTCTGTATGCAGCGATTGACCTTTTAAGGTAATGTCCACCGGACCTGTGTGCGTGATCAGTTTTACGGTGTCGCATTGAAGTACACCTGAAATGAGACCTGCCGAATGGTGGTTTTCGATTTGAAAGTGCTCACAAGAAAGGGTGTCAATCAGCGTTACGTCGCCTTGTCCGCGATTAATGAGCGATGGAAAATCAGGAGAGTATATGCGCAAAGTGATCAAGCGATTGAAAGAGCGAACCACATTGCAAGTGTTTTTGTTTTCAATGTAAAGTCGACCTTCTTCTACTTCGGTACTGATTTTCGGTAATATGTTTTTCGGTCCTGTGATTTCTATTTTTTGTTCTGGCGCACTGACTAGTTCAATTTGTAAATAATCGCGCCATTCAATGCTTTCAAAGGCTTCGAGTGTGCGAGTAATGGTAATGTCATCTCCAGCTTTTTTAAAGCAATCAGGTGCTTGTTCTTTATTGCATGCGCAAAAAAGAACCAGCAGCATCGCGGCAATGAAAAGTCGATGTTGAATTATTTTCTGGGCCATGTGTATCCTATTCCTAATTCACCATAGTCTGCTTTCGCAAAATGAGTTTTTAAATTCAATGATGCGTACCAACGATCACTCACGTAATAACGAAGGCCTACACGTTGGTAAAAAAGACCATAGTCGGTCCACAAACTGTAGGCATATACGCCTTGCTGAATCTTTAATTGCACCTTTCCAAAATGCAAAGTATAGGAGAGAAGCGCACCGAGTTGGGATGCTTGCCATACTGTATTGTTGTAACTCTCTTTTTTTGCTAAAAGTATTTTGAGCGAACTGTTATGAAAAACGTCTGCTCCGAATCCAATGGAACTTTTTGCTGTTATTCTTTTTTCCAAAACATAGGTGAGCGATCCGGTAAGGAACTTACGCCCCAATAATGGCGGCACTTCTTTCGCACCCATGGCAAAAGCGAAGGAAGAGGACCATTTTTTATCGCGAAAGGTTTGGGCTGCATGATGAATGCTAAGTTCTCGTTCATTCATTCTACGCACTGCTTTGGAGGGCTGAAAGCGAAGCGTTGTCGAAAAAGTATTGGTGCCTAAATTGGGCAACTGAAAAGCTCCGTTGGATAAGTGTGTGAGTCGAAATCCGAAATAGATGCCTTTCAAGGTATGTACTTCATAATGCAAGGTGAGCGCTGCATTCAATCGTGAACCCAAGGCTATGGCTTGTCTGTTTTCTTCGAAGTCCCATTTTTTGGTTGCATAGCCCATACCAAGTCCTAAATTCAAAAAGTGATGATAATGCTGAGGGTAGGACTCTTGTTTATTTAATCCTAAGGAAATGATATAGGACAGCGCCAATTGTTTACCCAATTGCGTTGGGTTGCCTGTTTCGGAATAGTAAAACTCAGCACCATGGGTCGGAAGACCGTAGTACGAATGCCAATTTTCAGCGCCTGAAACTTGCTTCATCAAACGCACATATCCACCATAAGAATGTCCTCTGATTAAATGACTCATGGCTGGTGCATGCGGAATAATGTATCCGAAATGCGCACCGGCTGATACAAAAGTGGAAGTGCTATCCTGTGCTTTCAGTTGAAAGCTACAGAAGATCGAAAGGGTTATGAGCAAGCATCTCATGCCCATTGATTCAAAATAGCGAGCATTTTTTTGATACTCGCTTGTTTGGAATATTGTTCGTGAAAACGATGAAGTGCTTTTTCCTTCAAGCCGGCTCGCAAAGCGGGTTGATCTGCTAGTAGAATAATTTTCTCTACTAATTCATCCACGTGTTGTGGAGTATAAAGCAAACCACAGTTACCTTGATCAAGCAGCTCGGGCGTGCCGCTGGTATTGGTGCCAATTACGGGCACACCATATCCCATCGATTCTATCGTCACCGTACCAAAGGTTTCCCCTAAGCTGGTCATCAAAAAGAGATCAAACAAACCAAATTCATTGGCAATATTCGAACTGAAGGGCAGAAAGTGAACACGCTCTTGTAAGTCGAAATGATTCACCTTTCGTTTTAATTCGCTCTCATAAGCATGACCTTCATGCAAGGTGCTTTCACCGATGATCACTAGGTGCAAATGAGGATAACGCGAACGAAGAAGTTGAAGAGCATGGATGGCGGTCATTTGATCCTTTTTTGGATCTAATCGGCCAATGATGCCCATCACCAAAGCATCGGCAGGAATGTTATAGTCGCTTCGTTTTTTTGGACTGGTGGCTTGTGCTAGTTCTACTCCCAAGGGCACCACATGAATTTTGTGTTTATTCATGTGAGTGAGTTTTCCTACTTGTTGTGCGAGATAGGGGAGAGTGGCCACCCAAGCATCACAACTTTTGTATTGTAAAAAATGGATAGGACCTTTCTTGGAGCCATTGAGCTGCATGGCTTGTTGATAGATCAACTTAAACTTTTGTTTTGAAAAACGCTTGGCCCAAGAAAGTAAATCGAAGTCGAAATTATCACGAAACCAAATGACATCTATGGCTAGTTGATCAAAGAGGTGAGCGCGATTTTGAGCTGATTTAAAGTCGAAATATTTTTTGTGCTTTTGGATGATCACCACAGGCAATTCGAGCCGAATGGCCTCTTGATGCATCCGAGAGAGATCGATCACAAAAACGGTTACTTTTTTTCCCGCTTGTTCCATCCATTTGGCGTAGCGGAGGGTATTCATTTCCAATCCACCCCAACTGGTGCTGCTGCAATAAAATCCTATGTGTTGTTTTTGGGGCAAAGCACGCTGCTATTTGAAGGATGAAATTGCTCGAACACTATTGAAAGAAATTAATCTTCGTAAACATCTAGGAGCATAAGCGCTTCGGAAATTTCTCCGAGCGTTTTCATGTCATTTTGTTTTTTGGCAACACTTCTGCCTTGCTTGTAAATATCGATGGCTTCTTCCACTTTACCGCGTTCTTCAAGCAGTTTTCCGAGCTGGTAATAACTGGCTAAATAATCGGGATCGTTTTTGATAATGCCTTTGATGGTTTTTATGGCTGTTACAATGTCACCGTTTTTATGGTGTTCGAGGGCAGCAGCATAATGCAAGAAACTATCCTTCGGATTTGTTTCGAGCATGGTTTCAATCATTTTAAGGCGATCGTTAGACATAAGAAGTGTTTAGGGCTTTACAAAAGTATTCCTAATCAAGTCTTAAAAACGAAAAAGATATTGGACGAAAAACGCCCATTTATCAACACGAATCCGAAAAAAGGTCTTACGCTTTTGGCTTGTAATATTTCAATGCTTGTGGCATGAATTCTTTCAAGGTCGTGATGCGCGTTTCATCGGAAGGGTGAGTGCTCAAAAGCTCTGGCGGAGCAGCGCCTCCATTTTGCGACATACGTTGCCAAAATCCAATAGCAGATTGAGGATCATAACCAGCCATAGCCATGAATACGAGACCTAATTTGTCGGCTTCTGTTTCGTGATTGCGGCTGTAGGAAAGCATACCTAAGGTACTACCAATTCCATAAGACTGTAAGAAGATGTCGCGCGCAAGTTGAGGTTTTTCTGTAAGCACTGTACCCAACACAGCACCACCAGCGTTGATCATTAATCCTTGACTCATACGCTCATTTCCATGACGCGCAATGGCGTGTGCAATTTCATGACCCATCACCACCGCTAAACTCGCTTCATCTTGTGTTACTGGAAGAATGCCAGTATATACAACCACTTTACCACCGGGCATACACCATGCATTGATGGTGCTATCATTGGCCACCACATTAAATTCCCACTCAAAGCCTGCAAATCGTTTTTCTTGTTTGTTGTCAATCAAATATTTTTCTACTGCAGCTTTGATATTGTTTCCAATACGCTGCACCATTTGCACACGAGGATCAGAAGCGGGAAGAGGGGGATTTTCTGCTAAAAACTTTCCATATTCCGTTAAGCTCATATTGATCATTTCCGCTTCGGCAATCAAGTTGACTTGACGGCGACCGGTGATAGGTACACGGGTACACGAAATGAGATAAGCTACTCCAAGAAGAATAGAAAGAACGAGGGTTGTTTTTTTCATAGTAAATTAAAGTGCGATGAGTAAAGAGAGAGCTTATCCGTGACGATTATTGAGCTTGAATTTCCGCGGTAAGACCTCTATCAAGAAGAGCGGTGCAAATAGGTTCGAGCTTGCTATACTCACCATTTTTTACGTCACATTTTCCGTTGTAATGAACAATCAACGTGCATTGTTCGGCTTGAAGAGGATCGTGACCGCATAGCTGTATGAGCGAGTCGATCACAAAATCAAAAGTGTTGACTTCATCGTTGAAGAGAATGATACGATGTGAAGTTTCAACCGCTACTTCTTCTAATACGAGTTCTTCTGTCTGAGTTGAAAATTGCATGGTCATATACTTGTTTTGCAAATTTACTTTATAAAAGACAGAAAACCAAAATGGTATAAAGTTAACTTATTCGGTATAAGACGCATCTTGAAGGGTTTGGATGGCTTTAGGGTTAAGGTGGGCCTGATTGTATCTTTGCTATATCTAACAAAATACTTCGAAATGTCGAATACACGCGTTTTAGTGATTGAGGATGATGCTGTTATCCGCACCAATTTAGAAATTATTCTAGTAGAATTGGGCCTGGAAATAGCGGGAATGGTAGATAATGCGATGGACGCTTTGGTGGCCTATACCGTCAAAAAGCCACACATCGTTTTGTGCGATGTGACTTTAAATGGTCCTGTCGATGGCATCACTTGCGTGAAAAAGCTAAACGAAATCAAGAAGTGCCCGGTTATTTTCTTAACCGCACATACCGATGAGGCTGTTTTTAATAAAGCCCGAGCGGTAGCGCCAATGGCATTTATTTCCAAACCAATAGATCGCAAAGTGCTTGAGCGCACTGTTCTTTTGGCCATCGAAAGCAGTAAAGAAGATATCGTATTCACCACTTCTTCTGCTCCTGTAGAGGAATGTGTCTATACCCGAGTGGGCAATAAACTCAAAAAAATCAACGTACGCGATATCGAATTCGTGGATGTTGACGGAAAATACTGCGCTCTTTCCGTAGGTCAGCGTAAAATTCACTGCAAAATTGCCTTGAAGGAGTTGTTGGAAAAACTCCCCAAACAGAAGTTCATCCAAATCAATCGGAACTCTGTGATCAACATGGATTATATAGAAGACATTGATATGACCAACTTGATGGTGAAAATGCCATCCGGAGATATTTCGATCTCGAGAACTTACAAAGAACAATTGATCCAACGGATCAATATGATCTGATCGACCTACTCCAAATGAAAGAGCCGCAGACTTGTAAAAGAGTCCTGCGGCTTTTTTTTTCAAGTCTATTCGTCTCCCGTTTTTTCCGTTTGGGCGAGCTTTTTTTCCAATAGAAAAAAAAGATCCAAAAGTTTGTAACCCTAGCGAATATTCTCAGTTGAAGGAGGTATGTGAGACTATTCTCACTCGTTTTACCTAATCAAATCTGAGCATATGAAGAAAAATTACCACATTCTTTTCTTCGCCCTACTAGTTTGTCTCTCCTACCAATCGATCGGACAGCGTGTGTCTGATCAGTTGATTTCTCTCTACACCTTTCGAGAAGGAACCGGTGAGTACGTTCAAGATCAATCTCCATATGGCGAGCCTTTGATGCTGCGCATCTTGCAACCCAATAACGTTTCTTGGATCGCTGGCGGTGGCATTCGCATCAACCAACCTGCTTTGTTGAAGTCACTGAACAACGCTTACAAAATCAAAGAGGCTTGTAGTACTTCGAGTGAAATCAGCATTGAAGCATGGGTAAAACCAGCCAATACATCACAAGACGGTCCTTCGCGCATCGTTACGGTGTCTAATAATTCCACTGAAAGAAACTTTTTACTTTCTCAAAGAACCAGTACGTATTCGGCGCGTCTTAAAACAAATACATCGAATACTGCAGGTACTCCTTCTTTGGACAGTCCATCGAATAGTGTATCTACTTCTTCCGTTCAGCATGTGGTGTTTACGCGCACAGCCAATGGTCAAGAGAAATTGTATATCAACGGCACTCAAGTGGCGAGTGCTACAAAAACAGGGAATTTTTCCACTTGGAATGAAAATTACGAGTTAGGTATTGCCAACGAAATTGACGCCGCCAAGCCTTGGTTAGGCGATATTTACTTGGTAGCTGTTTATTCGCAATCGTTGACTGCAGCAGAGGTACAACAAAACTATAGTGCGGGTCATTTACAGCCTGGAGTAGAATTGAGTTCCGAACTCTGCACCAATGAAGATTGTTTTATTGATGGAATCAGTGTCAATCAACGCATTCTCTGGTTGCCGAATGTAAGTGGACCTTCTTCTGTAGAATATAAGTTTGATGGTCTAGGTGGAAACTTCGAAGTGTTCCCTGATGGCACAGCTCATTTGTCAGGACATGTAACAAACGTCAATAATCCTGCTTATGGCTGGGATATTAGTGTTTGGTTAAAAGATCGCATGAACTGGACTCAATGGAGCGCGTTGGGTAGAGGATGGAAAGGGGCCGCTTCTATTGTCGGAAATCTTTATACCACTTGGGACTATTTTATCATGGATAGTGATAAGCCCAATACGCTTACGGGCACGGGACTTTTTCAAGGCAGTGTATTAAATCTAACGCACAAACCATCCAATCTATATTATGGTTTTCAATTGGGTGTGGCGGCTAATGATAAAAATGGTTTGCCTGGTATGTCATGCTGGTTCGATTACACTGGAACAGTGAATGGGGCGAGTGCTTCTGGCACTGGTGACTTTAATGCAGAAGGTGATTGCGTGCAATTACCTGTATTGGAATGTGTGGCAGATGCTATTGTAGAATGTGGTCAGTCAACTGATCCGGCTGATACTGGTCAACCACTAGTGAATTGTGCGGATGAGTACACCTTATCATTTACAGATGTTTCGACTGGTATTTGTCCGCAAGTGATCACACGCACTTGGACCGCTACTTCCATTAGTGGCGGCACAGTAACCTGCGTTCAAACGATTACAGTAGTAGATACCGCGGCTCCTACCATTACTTACGTTCCTGTAATTACCAATTCTTGCTGGCCTCAAATGCAGCAAAGTTTTCAAGCTACGGATAACTGTGATTTAAATCCGAATATTGAAGTAGTGGTTTTAGATAGCACATGGAGTTCAAGTGCACCATGTGAACCGGGAAGTTATCGCACGCAAACACAAGGTGGTTGGGGCGCTACTCCAAATGGAAATAATCCTGGAGCTTATCTCCATGCCAATTTTGCAAGTGCTTTCCCGAATGGACTTACTATAGGATGCGGCAATCGTTTGTTGACCTTAACTTCACCTCAAGCGATCACTGATTTTCTTCCATCAGGATCTACGCCCGCAATGCTACCCGTTGGAACCTTGACCAATCCTGGAGGTTCTTACAGCAATGTATTAGCGGGACAATTGGTGGCAGCCATGTTGAATGTAGGTTTTGATGCAACGATGCCCAACTTTAGTTCAGCCAATTCTCCGATGAGTGAGTTAGTCATAAGTCCAGGTTTATTTACAGGTTCTACCTTGGGTGAACTTGTGAATGTGGCGAATCAAATTATTGGCGGTTGTTCTTCTCAGTATGCACTCGCTGATGTGAATGAGGCGTTGACTTTATTCAATCAAAATTTTGACAACGGTACAGTAAGCAATAACTATGTTTCTTGTGGAAGCGGAAATGTTTGTTTATTGACCTATACCGTGCAAGCCACAGCAACTGATGCATGTGGTAATAGTACTTCTATTACTCAGAATGTACAATACACAGATACCATTGCCCCAACCTTTACAGGATGGCCTTCAGAAATGGTTGTGAACTGTGGTCAAGTACCTGCGCCAGTAGAGAATTTCCAAGATGAATGTGGTGGCGGATTAGTTACGCTGTCGCACACTGAGGTAGAATTCTCTGGAGCTTGTTTGCCTACCATTGAGCGCACATACACTGCAGTAGATCAATGTGGCAATACAGCCACCTTTACTCAGTACATTTTTGTGCACGATAGTCAGGCACCGGTTTTTTCTAATATGCCAGAGGATATTACCATTCAATGTGGGGAAGAGTTTCCTTATTATGATCCGGTGGTTTTAGATAATTGCGATACGGATGTTATCGTAACCATGACCGCTCAAACTGCAGTGGATGGATGCAATCGCATCATCACTCGAGTTTGGACAGCTACAGATAACTGCGGAAATAGCAGCAGTGTGGATCAAGTCATTACAGTAATAGATAATCAAGGTCCAGAAGCTTCGGCCTTCGAAGCCTTGGTAGAGTTAACGTGCACAGATAACTTCAACTTTACAGATATCATTTTTACCGATGCATGCGGACAAGTAATGTCGGTAACCTTTGAAACCACCGATTCAGGCACAGATTGCGATCACACTTATGTGCGCACTTACACCGCAACAGATGAGTGCGGCAACAGCACAGTGGTGTCACAAACGATTCATGTGAGTGATCAAGAAGCTCCTGTATTTGTGAGTGTGCCAGCCGATCTGTCTTTGCCCTGTGGCAGTGAACTACCTGCTGGCGATGCAGTGGCTTCTGATAACTGTGGAGCTGTTTCAATAACCTACAGCGAACAGGTTCAAAGTACTTCGAATGCTTGCGCTCAAGTGAGAAGAATGTGGACAGCCACCGATGCATGCGGTAATACGGCCATTGCTGAACAAATGGTCACCTTTATGGATGAAATCGCACCAGTATTGATTGGTGTTCCTTCTGATGTTCAAGCTTCGTGTGGAGCCTTACCAGCTGTTGCCTCAGTGAGTGCAACGGATAACTGCGATGATCAAATTAACGTAGAGTTCACAGAATCGAGTACTCAAAATGGTTGCGAGGTAACTACTGTTAGAACATGGTCAGCTACGGATGCTTGTGGAAATACAACAAGCGCTTCGCAAGTGATCACTATCGCAGATAACGCGGCACCTGTAATTACAGGTGAGGCCTCGGTGACGGTAAGTTGTGATCAAATTGCAACTGCTAGTGTGAGCGTATCTGACAATTGTTCGCCAAACGTGTCACTGAACTATACCGAAAGCATTAGTGGCGCAACCTGCAGCCAAGTGATCACACGTACCTATGTAGCCATTGATGGATGCGGTAATACTTCACAGTTTGTTCAAACGATTCAAGTGGTCGATAATACAGCGCCAGTATTCAGCAACATTCCAGCAGATATTACCTTGGATTGTGGATCGGCGATGCCAACATCTTCACCCACTGCAATTGATAACTGTGATGCAGATTTAAACATTATCTATACCACCAATACTTCAGGTGAAGGATGTAACTTGATGGTTACTCGCATGTGGAGAGTTGCTGATGATTGTGGTAACCAAGCCATGGCAGTTCAAGTGGTAAGTTTTGTCGATAACCAATCACCCGTGTTGGTGGGTGTACCCGCACACCAAACAATTCCATGCGACAATTACAGCTACCCAACCAATAGTGCTGTAGTTTCTGCTACTGATAACTGTGATTTGAACTTAACTGTTACCTACAGCGAAGTGAATGTGCCGGGTACTTGCCCAAGCAATTTCAGTATTGTTCGCACATGGTCTGTTACCGATGATTGTGGAAATTCAGCATCAGCAACACAAACCATCGCCGTTACTGACAATACACCTCCGACTTTTGTCAATCCTCCCGCTAGCATTACTGCTGATTGTGGTTCTATTCCCGCGCCTCCTACTGTTACGGCAATTGATAATTGCAGCGAAGTAACCGTAGTGATGACAGAGCAAACCCTATCAGGAGGATGTCCTGTTATTCAACGCAGATGGTTGGCCACTGACGCTTGTGGAAATTCGGCACAATGGATCCAAAATGTAACTGTAAATGACGACGAGCCTCCTTTGTTGCAAGGAATTCCTCCTGGAGGTCCAGTGACTTGTAACAACATTCCTCCAGTGCCAACGCCTTATGCAGTTGACAACTGTGATGATATTGTGGACGTGAGCATCAATGAAACCATTATCGGTAGTGGATGTGAGTTCACCTTCATCCGTACCTTCATTGCTGAAGATGATTGTGGTAATAGTACTATTGTTAGTCAGTCCTTCTTTGTAACGGATGATGCACCGCCAGTATTCATCAACCCACAACCTAATGTGACTATTCAATGCGGCGCATTACCAAGCTATCAAGGCCCTGCGGCAACGGATGATTGCGCTGGTAATGTTCAAATTACGTTTACTCAAACACAGCAAGGATCAGGTTGTAACTATATAATTGTAAGAACATACACAGCTACCGACTTGTGTGGAAACAGTGCATCGTTTACGCAAACCATCACTGTGGTAGATACTACACCACCAGTCATCGCTGGAGTTCCCTTGAATACTTTCGTCAATTGTAACAACATTCCGGCTCCTGCTAATCCAACGGCGGTAGATGCATGTGGAGGTCCCGTGACTCTTGTGTTTAACCAAACACAACAAGGGACAGGATGTAATACACAACTCGTAAGAAGGTGGACAGCAACAGACAACTGTGGTAACAGCACCGTGAGAACACAATTGATCTATTTGATCGATAACACACCTCCGGTCATTACCAATGTGCCTGCTAATATGACCTTGGCCTGCGGAAGTGCGTTGCCTCCAGTGGTGAATCCAAGTGTAAGTGATAACTGTTCATTTATAGCTACACCACCAACCTTGACATTAACAGAAACTCAAACCACGAATGCTTGTGCTATTTTAGTTACTCGCACTTGGAGAGCGCGTGATGCTTGCGGTAATACTGCATTTGCTACACAGCAAATCAGCTTTGTAGATAATGTTGCTCCTGAATTAGTTGGTGTACCAGCGGATGTTTACACCACTTGTGGCAATATTCCACCAGCAGCTGTAGTAACAGCAACAGATAACTGCGCCAGCGCGGTGACCATCAATTTCATTGAAGAAATAATTCCAGGTGCTTGTCCATATACCATTCGCAGAACATGGGTAGCCATGGATGCGTGCGGTCAGGTGGATACCGGTATACAGAATATTTACGTAACCGACAATGAAGCTCCCGTATTATCAGCTATGCCTGCAAATATCACAGTGGATTGTACAGATATTCCATCGATGCCTGCTATTGCTGCATTCGATAACTGTGTAGGACCTATGGATGTAGATGTGTCGGAGACCGTGGTGGAGTTGGCATGTGGCAGAGAGATATACCGTCAATGGAGTGTAACCGATTATTGTGGAAACACAGCAACGCATACTCAGGTTATATCAGTAGTAGATGTGAGTGCGCCAGTATTCCTTAATACACCCACGGCGTTGACTCTAGAGTGTGGTGCTGAAATACCCGAAGCTACCGTTTCATATTATGACTGTAGCAATGTGACTCTTTCTATGAGTGAGGAGTATCAATACACCGATTGTGAATTTGTTTATAGTGTGACTAAAACATGGACAGCAACTGATGTATGCGGTAATTCAGCATCCGTAAGTCAGTTGATTACAGTAGAGGATAACATTGCACCTGTATTAAGCGCAATGCCAGAAGATGTTTATGTGGATTGTTCTTCGATTCCAACTGTTCCAGTGATTACTGCGGTGGATCAGTGCCAAGGCGAAGTGGAGGTAACCTTTGTAGAAAACACTGTTTACCTTGAACAAGCCAATGCTGGTTGTGAAGTGAACAATGCAAATCCTGTGAGCGGACCGATTGCCATTTGGTTGCCAAACTCGCTAGGTTATGTTTCAGAGTATGTATTTGGCACTGAACCGGGAAGCTTCACCGAGGATGTAGCCGCAGGAACGGCGCACATCACAGGTGTAGTGTATAACCCAGCGGATACCAATCAAAAGTGGATATTGAATTTCAATTTGATCAATCGCCGCAATTGGACGCAGTGGAATGGAATGGGTCGCTATTATAAAGATGATGCAGGATTTGCCGACGATCATTACCTCGATTGGTCTTATTATGAATTGGCTGCTAATAGTCAATTGATCGGTGCGGGTTCACTTGCGGGTAGTACCTTAAATCTGATGCATGCCCCAGTTAGTTTCCGCTACGGTTTCCAATTGGGAGTGGGTGCAAACAATAGAAGTGCGGCTTATGGAATTAGCGGATGGTTCTACTACACAGGTTATATCAATGGAACATTGGCCTATGGTGTGGGTGATTTGATGACAGAAAATAGTTGTTGTCCTGATCAAGACATTATGCGCACATGGAGAGCATTTGATTGTGCAGGCAACAGTATAGTGTACACACAAACCATACACGTGAGCAGTAATCCAGCAGTATTGCCCATGTCGGCTCCAGATCCAGCAGCAGCAGATCAGTTGACTGGGGTAAATATGAACGATCAATTGCAGGTGAACTTTAATCTATACTTCGACGGTCAGACTAAGGTGAAACTGTATGATATGAATGCCAATGAGGTGGACATCATATATAACGCAAGCACAGAAGGAGGAGTGATGTATCAGCAGTATTATGATACTTCGGCTTTACCGGGAGGAGTGTATTACGTGATGTTGACTCAAGGAAGTCTTACTCTTACCCAACGCGTGGTAATTGTGCACTAAGCGAGTTTAGGAAAAAGAAAAGACCCGAACAAAGTGAAACGCTGATGAGCGTTCCTTTGTTCGGGTCTTTTTATTGGACGAAAAATTATTGATCTCTACGAGCGCGTTGCATCGGGTTTTCTTCGCTACCAAATTGTCTTTCTTTAAAAAGTTCAAATCGGGTAGGAGTCACTTTTGCGGGCCATTGGTTATTGCTGAGATCCACGTCGGCTATTTCGAGGTGTGGGTCAAGAGTAATGCGCACCACTTCTTTTTGGCTCACGAAAACCTTTGATACCGTGGGCTCCGACATTTTCCAAATTTCTGCAGGTATGCGTATTTCGCGCGTGGTGCCGTCAGCAAATTCAAGTTCGAAAATCAAAGGCATAATGAGGCCTCCTACATTTTCAACTGTCACTTGGTAGTAGTGGTTGTTCGCATTGAGTAAGGCTTGTTCTTCAGGACTGAGCTTAGCGAAGTATTGTTTGAATTCTTTTTTATCGAGTTCCGTTACCTTATACGGATCATACTCAGTATAAAAATCGCGGGCGTCAGGATCCGTTTCTACTACTGTTTTATACCCAGCAGCTTTATCACGTTCGATAGAAATATCCGCTGGTTGATTGTCGGCTTGTTCTTTTTTAAAGGCCTTTTCAACGGAAGGATTGTGCGTGTTCAGATCAAACTGTTTTACTTCCTTTAAAGCCATATCGCAGTGTTGTGTTCCATAGAACCAACCTCTCCAAAACCAATCGAGATCCACGGCGCTGGCGTCTTCCATGCTTCTGAAGAAATCGTCCGGTGTGGGATGTTTGAAGGCCCATCGGCGGCAATATTCTTTGAACGCATAATCAAACAGCTCGCGTCCCATGATCGTTTCTCGCAGAATATTCAGGGCAGTAGCGGGTTTACCATAAGCGTTGTTGCCAAATTGGTAGATGCTTTCGCTATTGGTCATGATGGGAGACATTTTTGATTTATCGCCCTTCATGTAATCAACAATATTGCGGGCAGGTCCGCGGCGCATCGGATATTTATAATCCCATTCTTTCTCGGCCATGTATTGCAAGAAAGTATTGAGACCTTCATCCATCCAGGTCCATTGACGTTCGTCGCTATTGATGATCATCGGGAAGAAGTTGTGACCAACTTCATGTATAATCACAGAGATCATTCCTGCTTTGGTGTTTTCGCTATAAGTGCCATCCGGTTCTGGGCGACCGCCGTTGAAACAAATCATCGGATATTCCATCCCGATCCATTTAGAGTGAACAGAAATAGCTACAGGATAAGGATAATCTACAGAATACTTACTGTAAGAGCGAAGGGTATGAGCAACCACACGGGTGCTGTATTGTCCCCAAAGTGGATTGCCCTCTTTAGGGTAGTAGCTCATAGCCAATGGCTTTTTACCATTGATATCTACGGCTTGGGCGTCCCAAATGAATTTGCGAGAAGTGGCGAAAGCAAAGTCGCGCACATTGGTGGCTTTGAAAATCCACGTTTTTTCGCCAGTGCTTTTATCTTTTTCATTTTCGATAGCTTCCTCTTGTGTTACAATAACCACAGGTTCGTCAGAGGTTTTTGCTTTTTCGAAACGCTGAAACTGCGCTGCGGTTAAAACTGTTTTCGCATTTTGAAGGGTACCTGTGGAGGCAACGATATGATCTTCAGGAACGGTAAGAGCGACCGTGTAATTACCAAAGTCGAGCGTGAATTCACCCGCTCCTAAAAACTGCTTATGTTGCCAACCGCTGTAGTCCATGTAAGCCACTAAGCGAGGGTAAAACTGAGCAATGGTGTAGAGGTAGTTTTTGTCTTGATCAAAATACTCATAACCACTGCGGCCGCCAAGGCGAATGCGGTCATTGATGTTGTACCACCAATCTATTTTGAGTTGAAATGTAGCACCTGCTTTTAAAGGTTGTGGCAACTCGATTCGCATCATCGTTTTATTGATGAAATGACGAAGTTCCTTTCCGGCAGCATCTTTTACTGCGGTAATTTTGAAACCACCATCAAACCAAGGCTCAAGATCAACGAGGTCATTCACGCTCATCTGATCATTGATTTTTGATTGTTCTACTTTCCACGTATCACTTTCCTTGTCCAAGTAGTTTTGATCGAGTTGTATCCATAGGTAGTACAACACATCAGGACTGTTGTTGTGGTAGGTGATTACCTCTTCACCGTAAAGACGTTGCGTGGAGTCGTCCACCCGAATCTTCATATCATAGTCCACCTGTTGTTGCCAGTATTCATGACCGGGAGCACCAGAGGCCGTTCGGTAATCGTTGGGAGTAGCTAGCTCGGGGCCAAGTTGCTTGAATTTGTCTTCCCATGCCGGGTTGTTTTGAGCAGTCAAAGCCCCACAAAGAGCGACAAAGGTTAAGGTTAAAAGGTTACGCATATCACAAATATAAAAGGCTGTCCTTGGGAGACAGCCTATTTTATGTTTTTTAAAAAAATTAGTTGTTACTAGTTGGCATCGGTCCACCATTTTGATTGATGTATTGAATGCGCTGCTGTAAATTTTTGGCAGACTCACTCTCTTTAAAATCCTTACCTAAGGTTTCTTGACAGCGGCTGTATTGTACCGAAATGGAATCGCGTTGTGTTTGACGTTCCTTTTCATCTTGGATAGAGGACAAGTACGTTTCTGCTTCAGTAGTTAGTAGGTTTAAGCAATCGGTGTGTTTTACCGTTACGGAGTCAATGAATTCGCTGTAATACTGCTGGTACTGAGGAATGTTAGACACTTGCTTGTAGTCCATGAACTTCACTAAAGTATCATAGGCCAATTTCATTTCATTGTAGTAGTTCTCTTCGCAAGTGCATGCTTTCTCCGAAATTTTTTCGGCTTCTGTTTTAGAGCATGACGCCATGGCCAAGGCTGCAAAAACGAATAGTGATATCTTTTTCATAGGTAGAATCTTAAGGTGGCTGCAAATAAAAGCCATTTTTCCATTAATGCCTAGATTTACTAAAAATACAAAGGGAGGTG
>JBDKGH010000058.1:0-12782 GCA_039798265.1 Bacteroidota bacterium
GCCGATTAAAGTGGCACGCGAGCTGGGTTCAGAACGTCGTGAGACAGTTCGGTCCCTATCTGTTGTGGGCGTTTGAAGCTTGAGAGGACCTTTCTCTAGTACGAGAGGACCGGGAAGGACGTACCTCTGGTGTATCTGTTGTGGCGCCAGCTGCAGTGCAGAGTATCTAAGTACGGACGAGATAAGCGCTGAAAGCATCTAAGCGCGAAACTCACCTCAAGATGAGGCTTCATTGAGAGTCGTCAAAGATGATGACGTTGATAGGTCACAGATGTAAAGACAGTAATGTCAAAGTCAAGTGATACTAATTACTCGAATGCTTATAAATATAAACTCTATCAATATATCTACCGTTTTTAGGTGTCTATTGCGGTGAGGTCCACCTCTTCCCATTCCGAACAGAGAAGTTAAGCTCACCAGCGCAGATGGTACTTGGGTAACTCCTGGGAGAGTATGTCGACGCCAATTTTCGAAAAACCCCGTTCATTCACTTGAACGGGGTTTTTTGTTTTATCCCAATCTCAATCCCAATCTCAATCTCAATCTCAATCCCAATCCCAATCGCGTTTCCACCACCGACCGTCTATTTCCTGCGACCCCTATGGGGTCGAGTCCATCCCCACGGGTTGGTAGAAGGGCTTAACCCTGCGGGTTAGATAATGTTCTTCCTATTGATTTACAATCAATGCACTAATGATCATTAATCATTAATCACTAATCATTAATCATTAATCACTAATCATTAATCATTAATCACTAATCATTAATCATTATTCATTATTCATTAATCATTAATAACTATAGACTTCCCTTCCAAATCGTATACTCTTTATGTATCGCCTTATATAACAACTCCGCCATCTTGCGAGCTCCTAGTGGCGTGAAATGGGTGTAGTCAGGACCGGCATAGGGTGGGTTGTTAGTCACCCAACTAACCATCGAATTTTTTCCACCCATCACTTCGTACATGTCCCAAAATCCACAGTTCTCCGCAAATGCCGCCTCTTTCATAGCGTCACGGACTAAAGAAACTCCCGCCCACGATTGATACACGCCATCTATACTCGTACTCATATCGGATGGACCAATCACCAAGAATGAGGCATTCGGTAAGAGCTTTTTTAAATACTGTATCTGAGCCTGGAAATAATTACCATACGCCTTCGCTGCTTTTGCATCGGTTACATATGGAACGGAGTTACCTCCAAATTGCAGAATCACCAACTGCGGATTCATATCTGCATAGGTCTTTGATAAGTCAGATGATGCTAGTTTTTTAAATACGGTGCCGCTGCTCCCGCGTAAAGCAATGTTATCTACCATCACTCCTGAAGCTCCTTGCAAAAGAATGTTCTGAACTTCCGGACTATCCACTCCTTTAAATACAAACTTCAACTTCGATGGAGTATATCCTAAATTCCATGTATGCGAAAGAAGGGTGTTACTCGCTTCAAAGGTTTTACTCTCTATCACACTATCATTAAGCATTAATTGAATGGTAACAGGATATTGATGATACCCAAAGTACATCGTGGCCTTGGTGTAACGTTTACAGTTACCCTGAGCCATACCTGATGGACGAAACTCTATCCAGGCCTCTAGTGTATCTGCTGTATTGATCTGCTCTTTGGGCAGTGGGGGAGAAAATCGTCCAAAGGAACACAAAGCGCCGTAGTGACTGTGCGTTACCTTGCCATCGTCAAAGCCATAGGCCGTGTATCGTTTCCAATTACCACTCTGCGATTGCGAAATGTTCGCCGAAGCCGTAATGGGCACCGGAGCCACTAGTCCTGGGCCAGATCCACCAAATTCTTCTTGCCACTTTTGACGCAACAGCGAAGTCATGCGATCACTCTCTATTTGCGAATCACCATAGTGCAAAATATGAAAGTTGAAACCCTCACTTTTAGCTTTTTCTAAAGCTTCAAAAAAGGGGAAAAGCGAACTGCTGTTGTGGTCTTTAAACTGAATGGATGTAATACTATTCATTCGATCTACATTCAACACCTTGGCACTATCACTCATTAAACTATCGCTCGCCAGTGAGTCGAGCTGACTGAGATAAGCTCCTACATCCTCAATCTTGTTGGTATTTGTAGTGTCCGTAAAACTCTTCCACGTTTTGAAGGTCAACTTGGAACCAAAAAGAGGAATTCCTTCTGAAGGCATTACCCACATCAACGCGCCGCACAGCACGCCAACGGATAGAATCACTAAGAGAGTTTTATGGGGTCGAATGATCTGCACAGTACACGAATCATTTGGTTGTTTTTGCACTCACAAAGTAGTACTCTTTGTTAAGCTCATAATGTTCTTTAAACTCCACTTCTGATAAGGATATGCGAGGTGAAGACAAATAGTGGTGTAATGTGTAAATGCTATAGCCCAATTCATTGACCAAAAGTTGATACACATCTTCTGGGCGCGTATTGTAAAATTCACTAGCGCCTAATCCACATTCAAATAGGATAACAACTGAGTTTTCTTTCAAAATACGACGAGCGCCTTGCAATACCCCCAACTCACCACCTTCTACATCAATCTTGATAAAATCAATTGGGGTGCCTGCGGGTATTAAGTGATCGAGCAAATCAACCGCCACATTGATTTCTTGGATGTTCGGGTCGCTTACCGAATAGGATCGTCTTTTTAAACCGCTATAGGCGGGCGCATTAACAACGTATTGGAATGAAGCGTGTCCTGTATAATTACTAACCGCTGTATTAAAAATGGTGGCCCGGTGAGCGAAGTTGATTTTCAGATTTTCATACAACGCAGGGATGGGTTCGAAACCATAATGCCGGCCATGTGGAGCCGCTGCAAGCATTAACTCCAATATCTCGCCTTTGTGACAGCCGATATCAATGCAGTTAGAGCCAGACGTCAAGGTGTGTTTTATGATCCGCTCGGAATATCGGTCGTAACGCATATTGCGCGTTAGATCAATATTCAACGCTTTGAAAACAGACTTGATGAAGTGCTTAAATATCATAACAAGGTAAAGGGCCGAATGTCTTTTCGCCGTGCAAGATTAGTTGAACTTCCCGAAATATCCACTACGAAAGGGAAAGAATGAACTATTCCGATTGAAAAAAGATTATTCGATGATCTTAAATTCTGTTCTTCTGTTCTTCGCTCGGCCTGCCTCTGTGGTGTTATCTGCTATTGGAGTGGTTTCGCCATAGCCTTTGGAGGTGAGCTTATCGGCTGAAACGCCTTGTTTTACCAAGTATTCTACTACAGCTTTGGCGCGGTTTTCAGAAAGCAATAAGTTAGCATCGTCTTTTCCTACATCGTCAGTATGACCGCCTATTTCTACTTTGCGATCAGGGTTTACTTTCAATAAGTCAGCAAGCTTATTCAGTTCTACTTTTGAAGAGGGAAGGAGTTCAAAGCTATTGGATTCAAAGAACACATTGTTCAATACAATCGTCGCTCCTGCGCGTAGCTTTTGAAGTTGAATATCCAGTCGATAGGGTTGTGTGCTGGTGTAATTTTTCAAAGAGAAGTTCTCGGAGTGAAAAAGGTATCCTTCTTTATTTACGTTCAACGCATAGTCTTTACCTGTAGGAATGCAAATCAAAAACTCTCCATTACCTTGGTTGGAGTATGATTCTACAACAACCTTACCTGTTTCTAAATCGATCAATTCGAAGTGGGCTTCTAGTTTTTTATAGCTCAACTTATCGCTGATTACGCCCTGTACATAGGTAACTTGATTAGGACGTGCCTTTTCATGAAGCTCAAATTGATACAGGTCTAATCCGCCTTGACCACCTTTTCGCTCACTAGCAAAAAGCGCAATTTTACCATTGGCTGTCACTTGCAGTGAGTTCTCATCTTCAAACGTATTGATCGGATAACCAAGGTTGATAGGTGTTCCCCAACTTCCATCGGGATTGCGACGACTCATAAAAATGTCTAAGCCTCCCATGCCTGGGTGACCATTAGAGCTGAAGTACAGCGTATTTCCATCAGGGTGAATCATTACACTTTCTTCTTCAAAAGGCGTATTGATTTTACCAGGTACTTTTTCGGGAGCGCTCCATTTACCTTCTTTGCTGAGGTAGCTGAAATAGATGTCTTGTTCGCGTATACCTTGCGCACTGCGTTTGCCGCGCACAAAGTAAAGCGTGCGACCATCGGTGGAATAGGAGGGTTGACTTTCCCAAGAACCCGTATTGATGCCTTGACCAATGTTTTTGGCAGGTGTCCAACCACTTCCATTTTTCATAGAAAAAAACAAATCGCAAGATCCAACTCCTTGACGATCGCCCCCCCACATACCATCTGCTGTTTCGCAGGCTGTAAAAATGAGGGTGATACCATCAGCACTGAGTGTGGGTGCGCCTTCGTTTTGAACAGTATTAATACTCTGAACAGGAACTGCGGTTGACCATTTATCGCCTTCTTTGGTAGCTAGGTAAAAATCTTCTTGTTTGCCTTGCCAAGCGCGTTCATCATTCACCAATCGGGTAAAGAGAAGGGTCTTTTCATCGGCGGTAATACAGGGGTAATATTCGTCAGCAGCTGTGTTCACCGATGGACCTAAATTGATGGGTTCGAAAGGTACTGGTCGTTGCAAGGCTTCTTTTGCATACACGCAGCTGGAGAGAATAATTTGTGCGCGTTTTTCAAGCTTGATATCGTTTTTGGGAAAGGGCATATAGGTACTTACCGCCTTTTCAGCTTCTACATAGTTACCTTCAGCGAAATAACACTCAGCGAGCATAAGCCAACCTTCAGGGAAAAAGCTAGCATTGATTTCGAGTGCTTTCGTAAGAGGTACAATGGCTTCGTGGGTATTGCCCATTTCATCGTGCACTTGAGCAAGCATAAATTGGGCTTCCATGAAATCAGGAGCATCTTGAACTACCGCTTGCAGTTGAGTGACAGTCGTTTTTAGCTCGCGCATGTTATACGACTTCAAGGCCTCCTCGTAGGCTTTGATGGCCTTTTTATCCTTGATGGAATAGGAGGGCTTGGGTTGGGCAAAACCAACCATGCTCAACAGAAGAAAGCTAAATAGAACGAGTAGTGATTTCATAGGAGTATGTCTAGATGCCCGAAGGCAACAATTAAGCCGAAAATAAGGTGAGTATCTTTTGCTATGGCATAACCATAACGGAGTTATAAACACTTATTTTGTCATCGATTTAGAGTTCTTGTTTATGCGCATAGGATTGATTTCTGATACCCATAGTCATTTGGATGATGCCGTGTTTCGCCATTTTGAAATGTGCGATGAAATATGGCATGCAGGAGATATCGGCGATATCAGCGTACTCGATCGACTGAGGGAATTCAAACCCGTGCGAGCGGTATTTGGAAATATCGACGACAACAAAGTGCGCAGTGAATGCCCCGAACATATCCGAGAGGTAATTGAAGGGGTAGATGTTTGGATCACTCACATTGGTGGTAAACCCGGAAATTATGCCACCCCCATTCGTCCGGTGATGAAAAGTAATCCACCCAAATTGTTTATCTGTGGTCACTCACACATTTGTTTGGTGCAGTTAGATAAATCAACGGGAACGCTGTATATGAATCCGGGCGCAGCAGGAGTACATGGTTTTCATCGCATGCGTACATTATTGCGCTTCGAACTCAATAAGGGAAAGATCGAGAACCTCGAGGTGATAGAGTTGGGTAAACGCGGATAACCCAATCTAGTAAGAGGCAACATTCCTCACCTCTTCTTCATAAATCCAATTCACCATCTCATCATAGCTTGTAATACCACCACGCACGCCCATGGCCTGCAGATAGTGATGATTGATCTCGCTGCCAAGACCTTTGAAAAACTCAGGATGCAGAGCGTGTTGAAAGCGGATATAAAGCAGATCCACATTTACCTGAATGGGGCTTGCGCGCACTACTTCTTGCCATAGTGAATCGTTTGAGGATTTTAATATGCTTCGAATGCTTCGGAGCAATTCGAGTTGCGCAGCATACTGTGCTTGAGCATTAGCACAACGCATTAATGCGCGATAGGCCACATAATCCGCTTCACCCTCGTTACTGATGCCAAAGGCGTGAGAGAGCTCATGCGCTTGCACAAAGGAAAGCGTGAAAAAAGGTTGGTGAGAGGTGGTGTAGGCTTCGGAAGTAAAAGGCATGTAAATACCACCTATTCCGATTTTTTTCAAAAAATAACCGTCGTCAAATGCTTTACATCGAGCTGTTTCGATGGGAGAAAAAGCGCGATTGTTTTCTCCTAAAAATCCGCCTACCCACTGAGCGATGTGCGCATCGTCCACTTGTTCTATTGCTTTGGGGCGCTCAATAGTTGAAGCTATTTTTTTTCCCCACTCAGCCAATTGCACAGCGGAGACATCCGGAGCCTTTTCGCGCTGATGTAGGCCCGGGGTAAAGTAAAAAAATCCCCACGACCAAAGAAAAAGACTAGCTAGCACACCAACTAACAGAAGGACGTTTTTACAAAATGACCACATGTTTTTTGATCGGGCAATGAATAAGAATAGCGCGCCAGGTAAAAGCAACACTAGCGGCACAATGAGTGGAACAGAGGTAGAAGAACTCAACCAGCGAGATACCTTGCTAAAGAGGGGAAAAAATTCGCGCGCATAAATGGCATCAGCGGCTGCCGGAAAAAAATAAAATACAATTCCAAAAGCAGCAGTTAGAAGGACAAATAGGAGCAGCTCTTTTCTCATTTACCTAATGCAAACATCACTGGTTTTTTGTGCAGGTCAGGTGATTTGGTACGCCACTCTTCAATGGTTTTGGTATTGATGCGTTCACCATCGCAAGTAACCATAGTGCCAATGCATAAGAGTGTGCTGGGTTTGCAGTGAATAAGAATATCTTCTAGTAGCTGATTATTGCGGTATGGGGCATCCATAAACAATTGTGTTTGTTCGTATTGGTACACCATGTTTTCTAGTTGTTTGATGCGCTTCACGCGCTCAGGACGCTCGCGAGGCAGGTATCCGGAAAAGGCGAAACTCTGTCCGTTCAGTCCACTGGCCATCAAGGTGAGGAAAATGGAAGAGGGACCCGTAAGTGGCACCACTTGCACTTGAAACTCATGCGCAGCTTTTACCACCACATTGCCAGGGTCAGCGATACAAGGCAAACCGGCTTCGCTCATCAAAACGACATCTTCCCCTTTCACCATAGGTAGTATAAGTTGATCGCGTTGATGGGGCTTGGTATGTTCGTTGAGTAAAAAAAACTGTACCTCATCAAAATTGATATCGTATCCAATGGAGCGCAAAAAGCGACGAGCCGTGCGCACTTCTTCCACAATAAATGTTCTTACGTGCTTAATAGTTTCCAAGTGGCTAGCAGGGATTGAAGCTGCCGGTGCACCACCCAAGGTATTAGGCAAGAGGTATAATTTTCCTTTACTCATGAATGCAAAGAAAGGCAATAAAGAAAGAACCCAACACGATGGTTGGGTTCTGAAGTCGATTTAAAAAATAAAACAATGATGAACGGGAACAAATCAACCCAAATCTTCAAAGTTTACATCTCCATTGCTGCTCTCATTCTCTGTAGAGTATGAGCGACGAACACTTTCTGCAGAGCGGTAATTACCGGAGTCCTGCAATTTTTTAATATGATCAATGGCGTCCTGAAGTCCACCAATGAATTTGTCAAAGTCTTCTTTGTACAAGAATATCTTATGTTTTTCGAAACTTAAATGTCCTTGTTCATCCATACCTGATCGTTTACTTTCGGTAATGGTCATGAAAAGGTCGTTTCCTCTGGTAGCTTTTACATCGAAAAAGTAAGTTCTCTTTCCCGCACGCACAGACGTCGAGAAGACATCGTCGCGATAAGAATTTCCTTCACTCATAAGATAGATAGTTTTAACTGGTTAATGCGGTGTAGTAATGTCAAATGTAACAAACTACGTGAAATAAAAAAATATGCTTATATTATTTCGTGAAAATGACTGAAACAGAAATAGATACAAAATAAAAACACGCCGGTTAAGGACGCGTTTTTAGGTTATTTATTTGTAAATCAGTATAGTTAAGCCAAGAGGTTTAATCTGAAATAAGCCGAACAACGGTACCGATCCTCGTGATAAATGGCATAAAGCGCGTCAAGTCGGTTACGAATTTCTTTTAATCCGATTTCTTTTCCCCATTGAATAAGACCTTTGGGGTAATTCACTCCCTTGGTCATCGCTAAATCGAGGTCTTCACCTGAGGCGATGCCAAGGTAAAGGGCGTCATAGGCTTCATTGATTAATAGGGTAATGATCCGATCGGCGATCTGCTGTTTTAACGCATCATGGTCTGCCGAAGCTGGAGCAACCGCCTCTGGCGAGTAGCTATAATACCCACGACCCGATTTGCGACCAAACCATTTGGCTTCTACCAATTTCTTCTGGGTGAGGCTAGGGCGATAGCGCGGATCAAAATAGAATGCGCTGAATACACTTTCTGTTACAGCGTAGTTGACATCATTACCAATGAGATCCATCAATTCGAACGGCCCCATTTTAAAACCACCTTTTTCACGCATAGCCGCATCTATGGTAGCATAATCGGCAATGCCTTCTTCAGCAATGCGCAGCGCTTCACCGTAGTAAGGGCGTGCTACTCGGTTAACAATAAAACCGGGAGTATCCTTGGCGATCACAGGCACTTTTCCCCATTGAAGAATAGTGGCTTTGGCTGATTCTACCAAGGCAAGATCAGTTTGAAGGGCGGGAATAATTTCTACCAACGGCATCAATGGCGCTGGATTGAAAAAGTGAATACCCATCACGCGCTGCGGGCGGGTGCACGAAGAGGCGATGGCGGTAATAGAAAGCGAAGAGGTATTGGAGGCCAATACACAGTTCTCGGAAACTACTTTTTCGAGTTCGGCGAAAACCGTTTTTTTAACCTCTAGATTCTCCACAATGGCTTCGATAACCCAATCGCAGTCGGCAAGCGAACTGTAATGTTGGCTATAAGTGATGCGGCTTTGCAAGGCTGCTGACTCTTCGGCGGTCATTTTGCCTTTTTCCACCAGCTTGTTCATGGTATCACCCAGCTGCGCTTTTGCTCTATCTAAGGCTGCTTGTTGATTGTCGATGAGCACGGCCATGTGTCCGGCCTTAGCGGCGACTTGAGCAATTCCACTGCCCATTGCTCCTGATCCAATAATTCCTACTTTCATACGTATTTAGAAAATTCTTGGCGAAGGTGCACGAATTCGTTCAAACCTTCATCACTTTTGTAAAAAAGCATGGGCCTGTGAGATCACTTTTTTTCAGCATAGCACTTTTAATGTGGTTTTTACCCTTAGCGGTAAAGGCTCAGAAACCTGCGCAATTCTTAGAAAAAGGAATGCTCGCCGAAGAGTCAGGTGATTATGGAAAGGCCTTTTCTTATTTTCAACGAGCTTATGAACTCGATAGCTCATCATTTGAGGCTACCTTGAAATATGCGGGGGCTGCGCGATTGGTAAAAGATTATGATTTGGCCTTTTACCTTTATTCAAAAGTAGCAGCAAAGGACAAGGGAAAATTATATCCGCTTTCATCTTATTGGCAAGGTGCGGCCTTAAAAAATCAAGGCAAGTACGAAGAAGCCCTCGAATATTTTCGCAAGTACGCGAAGAAGAATAAAAAGAAAGGTGAGTATTATTATGAAAAAGCCATGGCCGAAATCGAAGCCTGCGCATGGGCGGCGAATTACCGAAATGTTTCCGATTCGCTTCAGGTTTTTCCATTACCTACCGCTGTAAATAGCGCTGTTTCCGAAATTGCTCCTCATCTCGCAGGAAGCCAATTTACCTTTACTCGTTACAGTGAAGAAGGCCAATCATGGCAAGCTTTCGATTCTAATTGGGCCGACAGTGTGCTGACCGATGTAAAAGAAAGCATCGCTTTTGATGCGAACTCAAAACTGCAAGCCAATGTATTTTACTATGGGGATAACGAAGTTTTCTTAACCATTCGCCGAAATGATCAAGTGGGCATTTGGCAGGGAAAAAAGGTAGGTGATCAATGGAAAGAGGTGGCCTTTATTACAAAAGACGGTGCGGTTTGCACAATGCCTTTTGTAACCAAATGGGATGGGAAGGATTACCTCTTTTTCGCTTCCAACGCCAAAGACGGCCTAGGAGGCATGGATATTTGGTATGCTCGTCGAGAAGCTGAACTTTTTGGCGAAGCCTTTAATGCGGGAGAAAAAATCAATACACCTGACGATGAACTAACACCGTTTGTGAGCGAAGGTGTGTTGTATTTCAGCTCAGAGGGTCATCAAGGTTTTGGTGGTCAAGATGTATTCCGGGCAAAAGGAAAACCAGGTAATTTTCTTTCAGTAGAAAACATGGGTAAGCCCATTAATAGTTCGGTGAATGATATCGGTTTTGCGAAGTATCCGGAGCGCGGTTGGTTGTTCTTTTCATCGAATAGAAAGAAGAAAGAAGAGGACAATGATTATAGCTACTGTTGCAATGATATCTATGCCGCCTCCTTTGGTAAACAAGAAGAAGAGTCGGATGGCGATTTGCCATACAGCAGCTTGGAGGAGATGAATCGTTTTCTTCCCATCACCTTGTATTTTCATAACGATGAGCCCAACCCCAACACACGGGATACCACCACCACGCTGGCTTATTCCGATGCTTATGCGAGTTATAAAAAGTTGAAGGAAAAATACATCAATGAAGTCGAAAGAACTTCCGAAGCGGAGTCGGCAGCAAATGAAGTAGAGAACTTTTTTGCCTTGAGAGTAGAAAAGGGAATGCAGGACCTGACCATTTTTTCCACATTACTCCTGAAGGAATTAGAGAAAGGCAATAGTGTCACCTTGAGTATTCGTGGATTTGCCTCTCCGCGCGCGGAAAGTGATTACAATGAACGGTTGACCAAAAGGCGCATTCAATCTTTGGTCAATGAAATGCGGTTGTTGAGCAACGGCGCTTTTATTCCTTATATCGAGCAAACAGATTCGATGAAAGCTCAGTTGCGATTTAAGGCGCTACCCTTTGGGGAAAACAAAGCCAATGCAGGAGTGAGCGATGATTTAACGGATGAGAAAAAGAGTATTTACAGCCTTGGTGCTCGCTTGGAGCGTAAAATTGAAATAGAAAGTGCTGCCGTAGAGAAACCAAGTTTATTGCAACTAGACCGCGATTTTTATGATTTCGGGGTGATTGATCGCACCCAACCAGTAGAAAGAGAATTTACCATCACCAATAACAGCAATGAAGTAATGGAGTTGGAGGGCATGGAAAGCAGCTGCGGATGCACCGAGCCTCGTATAGATAAAACAATTCTTCAGCCGGGGGAGAAGGCGACCATTACGGTAGGATTTAATCCTTTCGGCAAAAAAGGCAAGGAGATTCGCTTTGTAACCCTTTATCCCAAAGGGCAAGAGCCCATTATTATCACCATTGAAGCCGAGGTGAAATAGGCAGGATACCTATTACCGTTGAAAAAAGGATTTTGTGTGCTCCTTCTTATTGCTTTATTTCACGTCCAAATCTGCATACATGAAAAAATGGATCGTGACGGCATTTGCCGCTTTCTCTACCTTGATCGGGGCTCAAGCCCAAACTTGGCAAGTGGGCAATACCACTTTAACGGAGTCTGACCTTGTTACTGGTTTGACTTTGCCTTGGGAAATTCTCTGGGGACCTGATGATTATATCTGGTGTACTACTCGTCCAGGATTATTACTTCGCATTGATCCCGCTACAGGTAACTATGTTACAGTACTCAATAAATCTACTGTTGTTCCAAATGATGGTGATGGTGAACCAGGAATGTTGGGCATGGCTCTCCATCCTGACTTTTTGAATACGCCTACCGTTTATGTCGTTTACAATTACATGCAAGGCAACAACGTGAAAGAACGCCTTTCGGCCTTCACTTGGGATGGTTCGGCCTTGGTAAATGAAGTAACACTCATCGATGCTATTGGTGGTAACTACATTCACAATGGTTCTCGTTTGTTAATCACACCTGATCAAAAAATCTTGATGACTACAGGCGATACCGGCGATAGTGGCGTGAGCAGTCAAAACATTACTTCATTGAACGGAAAAACCCTTCGCATTAACCTCGATGGTTCTATTCCTTCTGACAATCCTGATCCTGCTAGCTACGTGTGGAGCTATGGTCACCGTAATGGTCAAGGACTTTGCATCGGACCAAATGGCATTATCTACGAAAGCGAACATGGACAGTCGAACAGTGATGAGTTAAACATCATTGAGCCCAATCGCAACTATGGATGGCCTACCGTTCAAGGTGCCTGCAATACTACCGCTGAACAAACGTATTGTGCAGCAAACAATGTAAAAGAGCCTTTATTGGAATGGTCGCCTTGTCGCGCCGTAAATGGGTTGGAATATTACAATCACCCAGCCGTTCCCGAATGGAATAACTGTATACTCATGGCTGTATTGGGAGGTCTTTCCTCTAACTATGAGCGCATGTCGGTTATACATTTGAGTGCTGATGGTTTAACCGCTACTTCTGTAGATGCAGAAGATACCTACTTCCAATCCTTCAACCGTCGTATTCGTGACCTTTGCGTCAACCCAAACACCGGAGAATTATACGTGGCCTTTAATGGTGCGCAATATCCTGGCAGTGGACCGAATGCGATTAAGAAATTTTCAAATTTGGAATACCTCGGCATTCAGAACAATGGTGCAAAAGGACAAAACATCGCCTTGTTCCCCAATCCAATTGAAGATACCGCACGCCTAGAGTTTACCTCTAGCTTCTTGGGATCTACTTGTCAAGTGTTCAGTTTTTCCGGTCAATTGATGGGAGAATTCAAAGTAGATCA